>JACCVJ010000436.1 GCA_013698215.1 Tatlockia sp.
GGCACGCACCTATGCACAGTTAGACCAAGCAATCACCGAGGCTCTAGAGGCGGTTACTACCCAAGATATTATCGGTTGGTTTACTCATTGCTGTTGCTATATTTCACCCAATTGAGAACTGCTGTAATTTTGAGCAGTCCCGGTTAAGTTGACAATGCCGTCACGAGCCACCTGAAAAGATAAATTTCTTTGGGCAAGCGCATCTCAAATGCTATTGACATAACCAATATTTTGTGTATCGTACGTATTTCCGTTCTTTCAGGCTATTGCAAGACAGGATTATTGTGAAGTTAGCGTAACAATCATGGTGTCGCATCTTAACAATTCAAGAGGGAAAGTCTGGTTGATTTAGCGGTAAATGCTTACAGTGCGAATAACTCACAGATTCATCTTTTTGTCAATGATTGTTAAGGTGCGCTGACTCTGGGATTGATGTCAGTTAATTTGGAACTCGACACTTGAGAAAAATAACTACTAAACTCATTTTTCTCAACAATTCCATTCACTACTAAACCTAATACGTTGTGACCGGATTGCTCTAACATCTCTTGAGCAGCATCGGCACTACCGGAATTAATTACTCCGGGTCGAGCCACTAACAAAATCCCATCTGTCATTTGACCTAAAGTCAATGCATCAGCGGCAAGGAGAAGGGGCGGTGCATCGATAATTACGAAGTCATATTGAGATGAGAAACCCTCAATTAGTGTTACCATCCGCTTAGAATCTAGCAAAGCTAATGGATTGGGAGGTTTAACTCCAACAGTTAAGACATCAAGATTATCCATTACCTGACACACAGCAATGCTGAATTGAGCCTGACCGACAAGTACTTCGCTTAAACCAGCCACATTGGTTAGTTGCCAGACATGATGCTGAGAAGGGACTCGCATATCTGCATCAATTAGTAAAACTTTACGTCCGAGCTGGGCGATCGCAGCTGCTAAATTAGCTGAAACTGTGGACTTACCTTCTTTAGGAACTGCACTAGTTACCACAATAGTTTTTAAAATTTTATCTGAACTGAGAAATTTTAGATTAGCTTGAATCATCCGGTAAATTTCGCTAACTAAGGAGTGAGGTGTATCTCTGACAGCAATTTCTATAGTTGTTGATTCTGCATGACGCTGACTGGAGCGAACCTTATTACCAAATAAAGGAACAACCCCAAGCAATGTATATCCAAATACTTCTTTAATTTCCTTAAGTGTTTTTAGAGATCTATCCCTCAATTCAAGGAAGAGAACGGTAGTCGTTGCCAAAAATAAACCGAGCATCCCGCCTAGCACTACAACAATGAGTTTATTACCCAATCCTGGCTTTTCGGGAACTAAAGCCATCGCAATGATCCGGGCATTTGCTGTATTTGTATTTTTTGCTACCTGTAATTCTTGAACCTTTTTCAGCAAAGTTTGATAGGTAGATTGGGCAACTTCGCGTTTCTGTTCTAGCTCACGCTCATTTTGTACTAATCCGGGTATAACTTTTGTGCGCCGTTCGTAAGCAGAACGGGAATTACGCAGAGAGACCAATTTTTGAGCTAAGCTACGACGCTGCACATCTGATTGCAAAAAATCTTTAATCAAGTCTTGTCTGAGTCCTCCAATCTGCAAAAGTGCCTGTGGGACTTTTGCCTGATTGCCAACAGTTTGTTCAATCTGCTTTTGCAGGAGGGCTTGTAAGTTAGCTTTCTTAGCTTCAAGATCGACGATTGTAGGATTATCATCCACAAAAAAGCTGCGTTGAGTTGCTAACTGTCGTTCTGTATCTTGAAGTTGTGTGAGAACTCCTTGCACAGCGGGTGACTGACTAAGGGCACTCACAGTACTCGCTTGCTGGGAATCTAGACCTACTTTCTGGCGAAGCTCATTAGTTTGAGCATTTGCCAGGTCTAGTTCAGCCTTAAGATTATCAATTTGGCTGTCTAAATTGCCAATATTTGCAACGGTTGTCTTAGATTCTTCTGATAGATCGATAACGTTATTTTTCTGTTTAAATATGCGTACTTGTACTTCGGCTTGGTGAACGGCAGCTTGAATTTTAGGAAGCTGCATCGCCATAAATTGACGAGTTGATTCCGCCTCAGCGCGACTTGTAAGAATATCATTTTCTAAATAAAGATTCATTATTTTGTTGACTACTGCTGCTGCTTGCTCAGGATTACGCGCTTTGTAGGTGACTTTTAACACATCAGTGCCGCCAACAATTTTTAGAGTCAGAGCTTTTTTTACATCTTCAACTTTTACGACTTGACCTTTGTTATTTTTAAGTTTTAGTTCGTCTATTATCCGCTGTAACAAACGAGGAGAAGATATAACTTCTATTTGACTACTTATAGGATTTTGAGTTGAAACTAGCGATCGCAAATCACCTGTGCCTTCTCCTTCAGAGCTACTAGGCAAGAGATTGGAACCTACTAGTTTAAAAGAGGGTATTCTGAATAATAGTTGTCCTTGTGCTTCATAAGATGGTTTCAGTAAGGTTGTAGATAAAGCACTAAGAGCAACTGTAGTTACAAAGATACTAACAGCAGGGAACCACCGCCGTTTCAAGCTCAACAGATATCGGCTCAAATCTAAATCAAGCGATTCTCTAGATTCCATAGAATTTTTCGACATAAATATAAATATTTAAAAAAA
>JACCVJ010000467.1 GCA_013698215.1 Tatlockia sp.
GCTAAATACCTTAATTTGGTCGAGCCAGTATAACCCCGCCCCCTTTATCGAATTATTGATGCTATTTTTGGCGATGGTTTTACTGGTAGTTTGGGGTTTTGTTCCTCATTGGGCTTATTTAGTGCTGTGTTTGAGTTATGGAATTGGAGCATCGGTTTCGATATCGGTTAGGGAGGCGATCGCTCATTCTCCCCAAGCTCAGGCGGCTCAAGTTACTACTGTAGTTTTAATTATTACTAGCATTTATGTTTTATTTACCTGACTTTCTGCTTTAGGTAGATGAAAGAACAACGCACAAACTTGTAACTTGCAGTTGATACTTTTATAAGAAAAACCAAGAATTGGGGGGTCTGCCCCCCAAACCCCCTGCAAAAGGTCTATGGGCATCCTGGTTATATTTGCTCTACCAGTTACTAATTGAGCGACCGAAAATACAGCGCTAACAAAGTATAGAAAGTAAGTAATTAATATGAGATTTGTTTCCGATCCGCCTATCTCGGTCAAAATTCGCAAGATGAAACAACGAGTACGGTGGCAAGATAAATTGATTATAGAACGGGGAATTGACCAAACTAAACTCGTTTTGGGTGATCGCACTCCCGACAATCCAAACTTCTCATTTATGGTGGTGGGAGATAGTGGCGCAGGCCCTCACGGCGGTCACAATCCCCAAAGGCAGGTCGCAATGCAAATGCTCAATCACAAGGATTCTAGCCGCTTTATTTTGCATACTGGCGATGTTATCTATCTAGTTGGTTCTAGCGAATACTATTACAAAAATTTTATTAAGCCCTATCGAGAATTTATTGTTGGCGGCGAACATCCTAAAGAAATTGATTACGACAAAATGGTGTTCAATAAACCGTTTCTTCCCGTACTCGGCAATCATGACTACTACGATTTGCCCTTTATTTACGGGCTAATGGCTCAGACTGCTTTACCCCTGCGCCGCTTGCTGCAATCAAAACTAGATATCGATATTGGTTGGCATGGTTCCCACCAAGGCAAAGCCTACGCTCAAGCGTTTATGGACTATCTTAAAGGCTTTGAGGACGAAAATGATTTAATCCGTCATCTTGATCGCCACTATAGTGCAAAAACTAACTCTGGGCGATGTCTTTATTACGAACCTGGTAGCTTTACTCGTTTACCTAATCGCTACTACAGTTTCCAAAGTGGGGGAATTGACTTTTTTGCCCTCGATTCTAATACTTTTAATTCTCCTTTACCTTTAGCCAAAGACATTGCTGGAATAAAAGAACGCCACAAGTTAGAACAACGCCGCGATCGCCTAGAACGGGAAAAACTATCTTATATTGAGGAGTCTACTAAACTTAATTCGACAAATTCTGAACAATTAGACGATCTGCGTACCAAAATAGAACAGCTAGACGAACTACGCAACGATATCGATAAACAATTAGCCGCCGATGAAACAACTGTAGTTGATACTGAGCAGTTAGACTGGTTTGCCAATAGTTTAATTGAATCTTGGCATAATCCTGACGTTCGGGGACGAGTGGTTTACTTTCACCATCCCCCTTACGTTACTGAAGCAACTAAGTGGGATCAAGCCCAAACCATCGCTACCCGCGATCGCTTTCGTGAAGCCCTAAATAAAGTTGCAAGTAAGCTTGGGGCAATAAATGGCGATCGCCCTTTGGTAAATTTAGTTTTAAACGGTCACGCTCACTGTTTAGAATATCTCCGTACAGGCAATACCGGACACGCCGATGCTCATGTTAATTGGATTGTTTGCGGTGGTAGTGGCTTTAGCTTGCGCCGTCAACGCAGTGAGGGAGTCGAATTGACTGAAACCCCCGGTGGTAATGTCTCAGCAAGAAGTCTTTTATACATTGGTCGTGCAGGTCAAGGTTCCCAAAAACGCCGCCCTTACTCGTTTTTGCGGATCGATGTCCTTGATGGCATCCCCGCCAAGTTTGTGATTAGACCTTTTGTAGTCGAGCGTTTTCAAGGAAAATGGCGTAATAGCGAAATTCAGCCGTTTGTGATTTAATCGGCGATCGCCTAGTTGCTAAATAGCAGCTAGTCACTAAAAAAACAATTAAAGTATTAGCTTGTTGCGATCGCGACTTTCTTGCCTAACTATGCTACAAATAGTTCAGACTTAAGCACAAACGTAAATTTCTTTGGCTCAAGGATTATTAAACAGTAGAAACATCGGCAATGTTGATTAAGACGCAATGTTTTTCCAGAACATTACCGATTTTTCTAAAATAATTGACTAAACGTCGTTAAAACTAACAGATTTTTCAACTTAATATCCAAACGGCGAGTTAGTTTTTTTGGGCTACGATACACACTTTACCTGCAAATCCGGGCAGCAAATTAGCAATCAACTTTGATACCGTAGAGCTACCTTGCTTTTGAAACAAAAGAATTTTACAGCCCTTAGACTCCAAAAAGCGGCTAATTTCTCTGGCATTTGTCCAGTACACAGCATCCGCATCGTAGCCAACAATTCCATTGTCTAAAATCGGCTCGCGCATTGCAAAAGTATTTACACCAAGTTCTGCACGTAAGGAACGCCAGAAGTTTGTTACTAATAAGGCACAGGCTGCCAAAAAACTGGTAATACCTAGATAGGGAGTTTGTTTTTTGAGTAAGTCTCTAATAATACCCACTGGTATAATTGGCGAAGTTAGATTGGGAGCCAGTATGATAATATTTCCTCCCGGTTGGACAACGCGGACTATTTCCGAAAGAAAAGCTTGGGGTTTTTCTACGTGTTCGATCACGTTCATTGTACCCACTGCCGAGTAAGCGTTACTAGGAATATTTTTCGCATCTTGAAAGTTCACAACGCAAAATTTATCTGTGGTGTTGGGCAAAAACTTTTCGGAAACATCGGTTCCTGTTGCGTCAAATCCTTCTTGTCTTAATAACAGTGTGCTTGTACCAACTCCACAACCAATATCGATTACAGAGCTACCGGCACTGACAAATTTTTTAAATAAATCTATATATAGGTTGAAAACATTTATATCTTGCTTCCGCAACATCTCTGCGTAAGAGGTGGAAGCATTGTAATAGGCAGGCATATTAGTCATTATCTAAACCCTTATTCCTTATTAGTTGACAACCGTAACAAAAAAGCATAAGTTTTTGTTGAAAGAAGGTTAACATACTTTTATTTTATTGTCAATAACTTTCGAGTTATTGCTATTAAGTGTAGTAGATATTGCAGGTGATCGCTTATACCTAGGAAAAAAATTAACTTGCTCTGCTTCAAACCTCTGATTATTTAGATTGAGTCATTTAGTATTTAATAGTTATCAACGCGCGATCGCACAATTGCAAAATAGGGGCAAGTCAGTGAAAAAATTAATTAAAGTATTAACTGTAGCGATCGCTCTATTTTCTTGCGTAACGATGCCGCCAATAGCTCAGACTTCGGCACAAACGCAAATTTCTCCGGCTCAAGAATTACAAAAACTCCTCCAGCAAGCAGTAAAACAAACTGAACTTGGACAACTGCAACAATCCCTAGACACATTGCAAAAAGCT
>JACCVJ010000477.1 GCA_013698215.1 Tatlockia sp.
AATTTCTTAATCTAGCTTTTAGCCATGTCAATCTTGATTGGCACGACTATGTAGAATTTGACGAGCGCTACTTGCGTCCAGCAGAAGTAGAATTATTAATTGGCGATCCAAGTAAGGCAAAGCAATGCTTAGGCTGGGAACCTACTGTTACTTTCAAGGAGTTAGTAGCAATCATGGTAGAAGCAGACTTACAAGCCCTGGGTACTGTGGGCGCTAACGGTAACGGTGTTCAAGTTCTTGGAGAACTAGCAACAACTCGGCAACAGACTAGCAATCAACTCTAATTTAGATAAAAGCAATAAAATCATGACCGTTTTAGATTTAAAAGACAAACGGATTCTTGTTACTGGTGGGGCGGGATTTTTAGGTCGCCAAGTAGTAGAGCAACTAGGCATTGCTGGGGCAGACCCTAATAAAATTACGGTAGTAAGATCCAGCGATCGCGACTTGCGAGTTCTAGAAAACTGTCAGCGTGTTATCGAGCATCAAGACATAATAATTCACCTAGCAGCCCACGTGGGCGGTATTGGTTTAAATCAAGTTAAACCTGGGGAATTATTTTATGACAACCTCATGATGGGCGCACAACTAATTCACTGTGCCTATCAAGCAGGAATTGAAAAATTTGTCTGTGTCGGTACAATTTGCGCCTATCCAAAATTTACTCCTGTACCTTTTAAGGAAGATGACCTCTGGAATGGATACCCAGAAGAAACTAATGCGCCCTATGGCATTGCTAAAAAAGCCCTATTAGTACAACTCCAAGCTTATCGGCAGCAGTATAATTTTAATGGCATTTATCTATTGCCTGTAAATTTGTACGGCCCTGAAGATAATTTTAATCCCGATAGTTCCCACGTAATTCCAGCTTTAATTCGTAAAGTCCACCAAGCGCAGCAACGGGGAGATCGGCAACTTCCCGTTTGGGGGGATGGCAGCCCTACTCGTGAATTTCTTTACTCCCAAGACGCGGCACGGGGCATTGTGATGGCGACCGTTGCCTATAATGAAGCGGAGCCTGTCAATTTGGGAACGGGTTATGAGATTTCTATAGGCGACTTAATTAGCTTAATTTGTCAGTTGATGGAGTTTGAGGGCGAAATTGTCTATCAAACAGATAAACCTAACGGTCAACCGCGCCGTTGCTTGGATACGAATAGAGCAAAGCAGGCTTTTGACTTTACAGCCCAAATTGATTTTAAACAAGGGCTAAATAATACGATCGCTTGGTATCGCCAGCACTCTACTTAAAATTGTAGGGATGCGTTTTAGGCGCGTCTCTACTCCCAACTACGGGTAATTAATTATTACTATTAATCCTCAAATAAGCAAAAATCAATTAAGGCGGTTACTTTTGCAACAGCGCCAACAATTGCCGCCTTCCCAATGGCAAGAAAAAAGTAGCCAGATTTGCGCCTTATTGCAATCATCGGCTATATTTATTAACGCGAAAACTATTGCCGCTTATTTTAGTTTTCGCTTTGAACCAGACTTGAGTTGTTTATTTACTACTAAACATAGTTGGGGGTTTTCACGCTGCGTTAATAGAGCGTTGATTTGGCACTCTTGGGCATGGCAACAACCTTTACAAACAAACTTTTACGGCATTCTAGAGCCTTTACCGACTGCTCCTCTTTTACAACCGAAAGATGTAGATTTAATTATTGTTCCGGCTGTGGGTTGTGACGCGCTAGGCTACCGTTTAGGCTACGGGGGCGGTTATTACGACCGCTTACTTAGTTCTCCCCTCTGGACAGCTATACCCACTATAGGAGTAGTCTTTGATTTTGCTTTTATACCCCAGTTGCCAATTAATTGTTGGGATCGAAAACTCCATGGCGTTTGTACAGACAAAGAGTTGATAATGCTGAACTAATTTTTAATTCAAGCCGCGCAAAGGAGAATTCTCCTCTGCGCTCCAACTACCTACTTTTAACAAGCATTTAGTCAGACGAATACAATTTCATAGTACGACACTTAATGTAAATAAGTCAAGCATTTTTAGAAAATAAGATAATAATTTCTAGAGCAAAATAAGGGAGAGCAAAAGAGATTTTAAATTAAATATGAATAATAAACTTAGTTAAATAGATAGGTAAAGAAATGAAAGTAAAAAATACAACTTACAAACAAAATGGATGGTGGAAGAACGCTATTAAGTATGGAGTATTGGGATCGGGCGCAATGTTGATGTTATTGCCGTTGTTGTGGCTAGTGAGTACATCATTAAAATCGCCCACCGAAGATATATTTCAATTTCCACCACAGTTGTTGCCAAGGCAGCCGACAGTAGATAATTACATTCGAGTTTGGCAAACAAACCCCTTTGGCACGTATTTATTTAACAGTAGTGCGATCGCCGTATTAAGCGTAGGATTAAACTTATTATTTTGCGCTTTAGCGGCTTATCCCTTGGCAAGGTTAGATTTTCGGGGAAAAGAAGTAATTTTTAGCTTAATTGTTTCCACGATTATGATTCCCTTTCAAATCGTCATGATTCCTTTGTACATACTCACAGTCCAGCTAGGAATCAGAAATACTTATATAGGAATTATTTTTCCGGCGATTTCTTCAGCCTTTGGCATATTTTTACTGCGACAAGCCTTTGCCGCCGTACCCAAAGAAATGGAAGAAGCCGCCCGTATGGATGGATGTACGGAATTAGGGTTGTGGTGGCATATAATGCTACCTGCTATTCGCCCCGCTTTAATGACGTTGGCAATTTTTGTATTTATCGGCTCTTGGAGCGATTTTTTGTGGCCTTTAATAGTTTTAGATCGCCCCGAATTGTACACATTGCCTTTGGGAGTAGCTAATTTAGCTGGGACGTTTTCTTTAGACTGGCGATTAATTGCCGCAGGCTCTGTAATTTCTATCGCTCCGGTGTTGGGACTATTTTTATTTTTACAACGTTATATAGTGCCAACAGAAGCTGGGAGCGGGGTGAAAGGGTGAAAAATTGGCAGTTTTGACGGCAATACTCACTTAACTAAGTAATTATTCTTAAATATTACTTATTCGGGTGCAAATTGTAACGGAATGCAAAGTATAATTAAACCCAGAAACATTAATAATCCTCACAAGTAAAAAAATATATATGCGAGTAGCGATCGCCGGGGCAGGTCTAGCAGGACTGTCTTGTGCCAAATATCTTACAGATGCAGGTCATACGCCGATAGTCTTGGAAAGCCGCGACGTATTGGGCGGCAAAGTGGCAGCGTGGAAAGATGCAGACGGCGACTGGTACGAAACCGGGTTGCATATCTTTTTTGGGGCTTACCCAAATATGTTGCAATTATTCAAAGAATTAGATATTGAAGATCGCTTGCAGTGGAAAGAACACGCCTTGATATTCAATCAACCAGAGCATCCAGGTACGTATTCCCGCTTTAACTTCCCTGACTTGCCAGCGCCGATTAATGGCATTGTGGCAATTTTACGGAACAACGATATGCTGACCTGGGGCGAGAAAATCCAACTAGCAAAGGGGTTAGTTCCAGCTATGCTCCGGGGTCAAAAGTATGTCGACGAAACAGACAAGTATACATTTTCCGAATGGCTGAAGCGGCAAGGTGTAGGCGATGAAGTACAACAAGATATTTTTATCGCTGCAACCAAATCACTTAACTTCATCAATCCAGACGAGATTTCAGCCATAGTTCTATTGACCGCACTTAGAGCCTTCCTTCAACAAAAGAATGGCTGCCAAATGGCGTTTCTTGATGGTTCTCCCACCGAGCGACTATGCCAACCAATGGTCGACTACATTACAGAACGTGGTGGACAAGTACGGTTGAATGCACCACTCAAAGAAATTCTGCTTAACCCAGACAGCACAGTTAAGGGATTTTTGCTCCGAGGACTAAATGGGGCAGCAGATGAAGTTTTGACCGCCGATTTGTATGTTTCGGCAATGCCTGTCGATCCTTTAAAAGTCATGTTGCCTAAGCCGTGGAAAGAGATAGATTACTTCCAAAAGCTGGACGGATTGGAAGGAGTACCAGTAATTAACGTGCATCTGTGGTTTGATCGCAAGCTGACAGAAATTGATAACGTCTTATTTTCGCGATCGCCTTTACTCAATGTTTACGCCGATATGAGCAATACTTGCCGCGAGTACGCTAATCCCGATAGATCAATGTTGGAATTAGTTTTAGCGCCAGCAAAAGAGTGGATTAGCAAATCGGACGAGGAAATTATTGCTGCTACTACAAGCGAACTTGCAAAATTATTTCCCGACCATTTTAACGGTGATAATCAAGCAA
>JACCVJ010000489.1 GCA_013698215.1 Tatlockia sp.
AAATCGCGCTAGTTGTTGACTCTGTAACCGGATGCAAATAACCACTTAACGCTACTAAACCCGCCAATGGTAAATGCAACCCGACATCTAAAGTCATCGCCGCACCTTGGGAAAAGCCACTTAAAATCGTCCGAGACAAGGGAATACCCGTTTCTTTTTCTAGAGATTGCAGCCAATCATTTAATAATTGCTTGCTTTCAAAGTATCCTTGGTTATTCTTTGTTTGCAAATCGTACCAAGCCTTACCGCCAGCTACATGAGGATGATTAAAAGGCGCATCAGGCAAAATAAATTGATAATCGGGCAAATTCAAAAAAGGCACAACGGAAGCCAAATCTTTAGCATTAGCACCCCAGCCGTGCAACACTACAACCAACCCCGCAGGTTCTTTACCTGTAGTTGGGAGTACATTAATAACTTGTAAAGGCAGAGACTTTCTCCTAATATTAATAATTCTCTTAATCTATTGCAATAATAACCAATTCTTTGCGCTTGAGATTATTAAACTTAGTAACTAACAGCAAAACCTCTTATATATGGCACGTCTAGCCCTTCTCAGCGTATCTGACAAAACCGGACTAATCGAATTTGCCCGGACATTGGTAGAAGAATTTAGCTTCGATATTATCAGCAGTGGTGGAACAGCCAAAGCCTTACTAGCTGAAAGCATCCCCGTTACTAAAGTTGCCGATTATACGGGTTCTCCAGAAATATTAGGCGGGAGAGTCAAAACCTTACATCCTCGGATTCATGGTGGTATTTTGGCGCGGCGGGATGTACCTCAAGACTTAACAGATTTAGAAAATAATCAAATTCGCCCCATAGATTTAGTTGTAGTCAATTTATACCCTTTCGAGCAAACGATCGCACTCCCAAACGTAACTCTACCCGAAGCTATCGAACAAATTGATATTGGTGGCCCAACTTTAATTCGTGCCTCTGCCAAAAACTACGCTCATGTTACTATTCTTAGCAGTCCGACAAGTTACGATTCTTACTTAGAACAGTTGCGCCAAAATCAAGGCGAAGTATCCTTAGAATTTCGGCAACAGTGCGCTCAAAAAGCATTTTTGCATACTGCCGGATACGATCGCGCGATCGCTTCTTATTTAAGTAAAGATAACTTCACTCTTACAGGACAAACATTACAACCTCTGCGTTACGGTGAAAACCCCCATCAATCCGCCGCTTGGTATCAAACAGGCGATACGCCTACAGGTTGGGCGACAGCAAGTATATTGCAAGGTAAAGAACTTAGTTATAATAACTTAGTTGATTTAGAAGCAGCAGTGCGGATAGTAAGCGAATTTACAGATACCCCCGCCGCCGTAATTATCAAACATACAAATCCTTGTGGAGTAGCGTTAGCAGATAGTTTATCAGAAGCTTACAACAAAGCTTTCAATGCCGATTCGGTGTCAGCTTTTGGGGGAATTGTGGCGTTAAATCGTCCTATAGATGTGGCGACAGCTAAAGCGCTAACTCAAACCTTTCTTGAATGTGTAGTTGCGCCCGAAATTGAAGCTGACGCAAAAGAGATTCTCGCCGCCAAGTCTAAAGTTAGAGTTTTACTTTTACCGGATAAAACGAACATTAAGCAAACAGTAAAAGTAATCGCTGGGGGCTTTTTAGTTCAAGACGCGGATAATTACATTAATGATTCTAGCAAATGGCAAGTAGTGAGCGATCGCACTCCTAGCCCTACGGAACTTGCCGAATTACTTTTTGCGTGGAATGTTTGCAAGCACGTCAAATCAAATGCGATCGTAGTTACAAAAAACCTGACTACTAAAGGAGTTGGCGCGGGACAAATGAACCGTGTCGGCTCTGTAAAAATTGCTTTAGAACAGGCTTACGAGAGTGCTAAGGATGCTTTTCTTGCCAGCGATGGCTTTTTTCCCTTTGATGACTCTGTAAGAGCCGCCGCCGCCGCCGGGATCAAGGCGATCGTGCAACCGGGAGGAAGTATGCGCGACGCGGATTCTATTAAAGCAGCTAAGGAATGTGGGTTAATAATGGTATTTACGGGGATTCGGCACTTTTTGCATTAAATCTACTCTAATTTTAGTTATCAGGAGTCGCCTTCTTGCTTTCTAGAACTGCTTTGTTCTGCCTGGTTAATTTCTTGCTCCAAAAAGTAGTTAAGTAAAGTTCTCAATAGGACAATTGCTCCTAAGTTCAAAATATCTTGGCGCGTGGGTGCTACGGCGGTGCGGAGAATATCACTAGCAACAGTAAACTCTAATCCCAAAGTAAGCACCCGTCCCAATTTTAGGCGGATGGCTTCGGTAGAGCCATAATGCTGCTTAGAACGAGAAAATAACTGGCGCAAATAGCTAGTTATTGCGCGTATAATTGCCCCCCCAATTACTAAAGCAGCGGCGATTTCGGCTGCCACCGCTAAGTAGCCAACTAGCACCTTAAGCCCGGATTCTAAGGGGTCGCTGGCTTCGGGAATGCC
>JACCVJ010000492.1 GCA_013698215.1 Tatlockia sp.
ATCACAAAGATATGGAGGATTACTTTAAAGCCAAAGCTTTGTTATTTAGTCCCGAATATCTGCAAGGATTAGCGATAATTAATATTGACGATCCAATTAGCGATCGCCTAATTAAGCAAATTCAATCCCCAGTATGGCGTTACAGTGTGGGCGATCGCACCGCAGACTTGCATACAACCGACTTAAAATACCAACCATCGGGGGTTAGCGGCACTCTCCATACCCCTAAAGGTGACATTGCTTTTGAATCGCCTTTAGTTGGTCAGTACAACTTAGCCAACCTTCTAGCAGCCGTAGGAACAGCCTTACATTTAGGTGTAAATTTACAATTAATTGCTCAAGTATTGCCTCAGTTTCCTGGCGTACCCGGACGCATGGAACGAGTGCAGATATCTCCCCTTCAAGACATCAGCACGATTGTAGATTACGCACATACGCCAGATAGTTTGGAAAACTTACTTAAAGCCGCCCGTCCATTTATTAGCGGTAAAATGATTTGCGTCTTTGGTTGTGGAGGCGATCGCGATCGCACCAAACGCCCAAAAATGGGTAAAATAGCTGCTGAACTTGCCGATATCGCTGTTGTAACTTCCGATAATCCCCGCACCGAAAACCCTGAACAAATTTTACAGGATATCTTAGCGGGTATTCCTTCTACTATTAAACCAATAGTAATAAGCGATCGCGCGGCGGCAATTAATGAAGCAATTTTACTTGCAAAACCTGGCGATGGCGTACTAATTGCCGGAAAAGGTCACGAAGATTATCAAATTCTTGGTACAGAAAAGATCCATTTCGACGATCGCGAACAAGCCAAAAACGCCTTGAATCAACGCTTGATTAATTTAGGAAATTACTCGCCCACCTGAACCCCTTTTTTAAATATTTCCTCCATAAAAAAGTATCGGTTAGTAGAGTTATTTCAACCAAAGCAAACAAATTAGTGGATTATGCACTCTTGTTTAAAAAAGTGGCTACTCTAAATTTTTCCCCTTTTTTAAGGGGGATCTTCCTTGCGTCACTTTTTACCGAACATACCTTTTAAAACATCCTCTAAGCAAATACAGGCAATACAGTAATAATTGGGCATACTGGAGTAAATCTATTTGTTACTCTTAGTTTCATGACCAAAAGATTATCGCCAAGACAAGCATTAAATAAAGCGTTCCTTAAAGTTAAGCCAATTAGAGAGAATATTGAAACTTTCAAAAATAATCTAATTAAACTGATTGACCAAATCAATGAAACTGAATCTGAGGAATTTCATAAAAATCTTGTTGCTGATTTTTTAAAGAATACTTATTATAGTCCAAGTCATTTTATCAATACTAAAGGGCGCAACGATCTTGTTATTCATAATGGCAAAGATTCTAAGTGCAGTGTTGGTGTAATTGCAGAAGCTAAAAAACCAACCAACAAAGCCGAGATGCTGGAGGTTGACAATTTAAATACTAAGGCTTTTCAGGAATTAGTTTTATACTTTTTGCGAGAAAGAATTACAGGAAATAATCTTGAAATTAGGTATCTAGTTGCAACTAATATTCACGAGTGGTTTATTTTTGATGCAATAGTTTTTGAACAGTTATTTGTCCAAGACAAAGCGCTGGTAAATCAATTTATTGATTTTGAAGCAGGGAGACTGAGTAGTACAAAAACTGAATTTTTCTATAAACAAATTGCCAAACCTGCGATCGCACTCCTTGAAAATGAGATTGAGTTTACCCATTTTGATATCCGCGACTATGACGGGTTTTTGAGGAATAGTGACGAGGAAGGCGATCGCAAACTGATTGCGTTATTTAAGCTGTTTTCCCCAGAACATTTATTGAAATTGCCCTTTGCTAACGATAGCAACAGACTAGATAAGGCTTTCTATAGCGAGTTATTGTATATTATCGGCTTGACGGAAACAAAGGAAGGTAGCAAAAAGCTGATCGGACGCAAAAAAGAGAGCGATCGCGTTGCAGGTTCTTTGCTTGAAAATGCCATCAATCAGCTTGATAGTTTAGACAAAATTTCTCGAATAGAAAAGCCGGAACAGTTTGGAGATTCTGAAGGAGAAAGACTTTTTAATATTGGTTTAGAGTTAGTAATCACTTGGATAAACCGTGTTCTTTTCCTTAAATTACTAGAAGCTCAATTAATTAAATATCATAAAGGCGATCGGTCTTTCGCTTTTTTAAGCTTGACAAAGGTGCAAAATTATGGTGATGTTAACAGACTTTTCTTTGACGTACTAGCTCGTAAGCAGAGCGATCGCAATGCAAGTATAAAAGCCATTTTTGCCAATATTCCTTATCTTAATAGTTCGCTATTTGAGCCAACGGATATCGAGCAATTAACCATTTTTATTAGTAATCTCAGAGATGAAAATCTGCCTATTTTTTCATCTAGTGTTTTAAAAGATAGCAATGGCAAAAGGCGACTGGGTAATCTCAATGCTTTAGAATATTTATTTGAGTTTCTCAATGCTTATGATTTTAGTAGTGAAGGTTCAGAGGAGATTCAAGAAGAAAACAAGACACTGATTAATGCTTCGGTGCTTGGTCTAATTTTTGAAAAAATTAACGGTTATAAAGATGGTTCTTTCTTTACACCGGGCTTTATTACGATGTATATGTGTCGTGAAACAATTCGTAGAGCAGTAGTGCAGAAATT
>JACCVJ010000506.1 GCA_013698215.1 Tatlockia sp.
ACTTGTGTTTTTAACTCAAACTACTTCCCGTCAACGCGAAATTATTGAAGTTGTCCTCCGCAATGGCTGGGACTATATGCGCCGCATCTTAACGGGCGGCAAAGCCGACGAACCCCAGTTGCCCACCCCCGCCGTATTGCGAAACATTTTGGTAGATTTGGGCCCTGTTTATGTCAAGCTGGGTCAACTGTTAAGTACGCGCCCGGACTTATTGCCCTCCGCCTACATTGAGGAACTGTCAACGCTTCAAGATGAAGTACCCGCCGTACCTTGGGCAGATATTGAAGTTCTATTACGGCAACAATTAAGTCGTCCAATGGATGAAACTTTTTCTAGTTTTAGCGCTATTCCCGTAGCGGCGGGTTCGATTGCTCAAACTCATCGCGCTACTTTGAATGATGGGCGGGAAGTGGCGGTAAAAGTGCAGCGTCCTGGGATCGATCTTACCATTGCTCAAGATATTTCTTTGATTCGTGGTATTGCCGATTTAGTTGCTCGTACAGAGTTTGGACAAACTTACGAGGTAGATTCTCTGGCTGAGGAGTTTACTACAGCATTGCAAGCTGAGTTAGATTTTAAGCGCGAAGCTAGTTTTACAGATCAATTGCGGCAAAACTTAGCAGATAGTCGCTGGTTTGACTCTAAACGCTTGGTTGTAGCAGAGATTTTCTGGGATCTGACTACCGAAAAAATTATGGTAATGGAGTGGTTAGATGGAGTACCCTTACTATCGGCTACTCTAAATAGCGATCGCGATGGTTTAGATTCTAAACTTGAACGGGGACAAATTACTTCTTTACTATTTCGTTGCTTTTTTCAGCAGGTATATATTGACGGCTTTTTCCATGCTGACCCCCACCCAGGCAACTTATTTTATCTCAAAGATGGGCGGGTAGCATTATTAGACTGCGGCATGGTAGGTAGGTTAGATCCGCGCACTCAGCAGATTTTAACAGAAATGCTCTTAGCGATCGTCGATCTTGATGCTCAAAGATGCAGCCAGCTAACGTTGCAGTTGGCGGATTCTGCTCAACCTGTAATTTTGTCGCGGTTGGAGAATGACTATGACCGAATGCTGCGAAAATACTACAATTTAAGTCTTTCGCAAATCAACTTTAGTCAGATATTTTACGAAGTTTTACAAATTGCTCGTAACAATAAAATTCGCTTGCCTGGTAATTTGGGTTTGTACGCTAAAACCCTAGCCAATTTAGAAGGAGTTACCCGTAAGTTTAATCCTGAAGTTAATTTGTTAGATGAGATTAAACCGTTAATTACTGACTTGTTTAAGCGACAACTATTAGGCGCAAATCCACTCCAATCGTTACTAAGAACAGCCCTAGACGTTAAAAGTTTGTCTCTCCAATCTCCGCGACATATTGAATTATTGTTAGATCGGGTAACTTCCGAGACTTTGCAATGGAATGTATCTTTGCGCGGGTTTGAGGGGCTGCGTCGTAGTGTAGATGATTCTGCTAATCGCCTTTCTTTTAGTGTTTTGGTAGGCTCCTTAATTATGGGGGCCGCAATTATTTCTAGTAAAGCCCAAACAACGGAATTATCGTTACCGAGTAGCGTGTTATTTGCGGCGGCGAGTTTGTTGGGTTTATGGTTAGTTTTTAGTATTATTCGTTCTGGGGGTTTGAAGTAGTTTACCGGGCAAATATGACCGACCATTGAATTTATAAAAATTGGCAATTGCTAGATTTAAGTAATTGCTTTTTGTTTTTGTAGCGATTTAGTGAAAATGTTAACAAAATATCGAAGTTTTTGTTAACTGATTACAGATTTACTGAATAGGTATACGATGTTACTTAGTATACAAACCTTAATTAGGGTTTATCTCTTTACGCAAAGTTAATAATGCCTATAAAGTAATTGAGACACTCTCGTTGAGAACGCGTTTCACTTTATATAAATCCATTAGCGCGATAATCAGTATTTAAAGCAATTTTTGACGTAGAAGATTCTGAGGTGAGGAGAAGTAATGAGACGAATATTTAATAGCTTTTACCTAGCTAGTACGATAGTGGTGTTGGTAAATCAGTCTGTTGAGGCTAATCAAGTATCGGCGGGTGGGGTGGAAGGAATTTCTAGCACGTCTCAAACTATTAAGCTGAAGGTGGGCAATTCTGGGCAAAAAATTAAACAAGTGCGGGCATCAAAGATAGCGCAAACGCTGCCAAGTTCAGATAATACTAAGGTTTTGAGCCAAAATCTGCGATCGCTTAATCAAAGTTCCCCCACCGAGAGCGAGATTTTGAGCCAAAATCTGCGATCGCTTAATCAAAGTTCCCCCACCAAGAGCGAGGTTTTGATTCAAAATCTGCGATCGCAAAATCCAGCTATTACTGAAGTTTTGCCTCAAAGCCTCCCCGCACCTAGCAAGCTCAACCCCAGCCCAAATCCGTTACAATTTCCCACTAAACCCGAAGAAGTGCGCCTTGAAGCAGCAGAAGGAATTAGCTTGCAACAAGCATTGGAATTAGCACGGCGCAACAATCGGCAATTGCAAATTGCTTTGCTAACATTAGAGCGTAG
>JACCVJ010000449.1 GCA_013698215.1 Tatlockia sp.
TGTTTCATTAGTTGTTCTAGTTGCTCATACTTTACACCTATTAATCGCTGCGTTTCTTCGGGATTATTTTTAATATAATTTAATATCTCGCTCATTTTTTTGTTGTAAAAAAGCTAACTTTATACTCTTTTACCACAAGACGTTTGTATTTTGGAGATGTCTAATGGATATTAGCCGCCTGGGATGTTATGTAGTTGATGCAGAGATGGGCAAAGTAGTTAGAGGAGATATTACCCCAGTAAGTGGCGATGATGACAGTTATTCTTCTTACACTTGGGACCCAGAATTGTATGCTTATCAGGAAAACCCGCCCTCCGGGAGACTAGAAAACATTTACTGGAGTTGTTTGGGCGCGTGGGAAGAATTGTTAAGCGAACATAGCATCGATATGTATGGCAAGTATAAATATCGAGAAATACCCGTTGATTAGTAAAAACATTTACAAACAAACACTCGCTACCAAAAAACTTTTTTAATAGTCCCGGTATCAGCCCACCTGAAAACTCTGTTCGCATCGATAGTTACGAATCCATGCTAGTCATAGCCCCAGCTTCCGCCGTAATCGTTTCACCAGGGTTGAGAGTCAGAAAAATTGTAGCAAAAGCTGGTTCGTAACGAATCTCAGTCTTCACAGGTCGATTTACTTCTTTAGGGGGACGCATACAATATGCTCTAGAAGTAGAGCAATGTCCAGTGTTCGTAAAGAAATTAGAAGTTTTAAGGATAATTTGCTTTCCTGTATCCCAAAAAAGGAGCAATTGAAACTCAAATTATTTATTTTGCTTTTGATCAGAAAATTCTTAGTTACCTCTATCTTTAGTTAGGTTATATACCTCTATCTATAGTGGGTTTAATTGTTATTTATACCTTTGTTAATCTTGAGAAAAAATTGTCATCTTAGACATTTTTTAAGTATCAAATTTAACACAGTATAAAGATTTCAATTTATTTGAAAGAGCGCTGTTGTTATTCAATTAAGCAGAGGTTGCTATGACATTTACTCAAACTAACGATCCAGATATTAAGCAAGCTGTACAATCATTTCAAAGCTTGGAAGTAGACGATCAATTAGCTTTGTTCTACTTTATATATAAAGAAATGGGTAAATCAATTACTCCGGCTGCGCCGGGGGCTAGTACTGCCGGAACAGATATCGCCGAAGGATTGTTTAATCAAATAAAAGAAAAGTCTCACGAAGAGCAATTGCAGCTACAACGCGACTTAATTAATAATGCAGATAATGAATATACCCGGATGTATGGCTCGATGAGCGAAACTACTAAGCTATTAGTTTGGTATCGTTTATCTCAAGGTATGGATAGCGGCGAAATTATCCCCATGCCTTCAGATTACAAAATCTCCGCTCAAGCTGAAGAATTATTTGGCAAGATTAAAGAGATGGAATTTCAGAAACAAATTACTTTATTCCGCGATTATGTCGGCCCAATGGGTGCGGAAGCAAAGCCCGGCGCAGATATTTAACTAAAGCTAATTTTTAGCCATTAGTAATTAAGTTGTTAGGCTAAAACAAACCTTTTAGCTTAACATTTGCACAAAGTTGTTAACTTCTAAGTATTAATTATGACCTCCGCCCAACCCGACGCTATTAAGCAATCTGTAATCGCATTTCGTAGTTTAAAAATAGAAGATCGCCTAGCAGCCTTAGCGCTAATTTACAAACATATCGCCGGACAAATACCTGCAAATGCCGTTGATAACTCAGCAAAAGCAAGCGGATTAGTAAGTAAAGTTGGGCAGTTATCGCCCGAATTGCAAACCCAAGCTTTGCGCGATATGCTAGATGCTCAAAAGCAAGATGGTGATGAAGTTGCTTTAGATCCAAATCCTAGTAAAGCCCTAGCTGAACTCTTAACGGGAAGCAACGAGACGATACCAATAGATGAATATAGTTCCTTAGGTAAAGACGATAAACTTGCCTTTTGGTATCAAATGGGTCAAAAAGTAGAGAGTAGTGTAAGTAATATTAAGCCTTCATCAGAAGTTACTGAATTTTTGCAATCTCTCCAGTCATTAAGTGCTGACGATCGCGTAGCTTTTATCAGTAAAGCACTTTAAAGAGTAGCTATCGGGCAAATTTGGAAAGTTGCCAAAAGCCTCTATTCTAAAATATAGAGGTATGGCTATGATTAATATTTCAATAGTGCTGTGGTGGAGCGGTGGGGTTATCCTCGCCGCTATTGCTGTAATAGTATTTGTTTTATAATTTCGGGGAACATTCCGCGATCGCATTGAATACAAATTAATCAATGTTCCTAGTCCTGACGAGCCTCGATTTAGTTTAGCTTTGGCAACTCTATCAAACTCTGTATTTACTACGGGAAAATATATAGAGCATTGGGTTGAAGCTGAGAACATATATGCAGCAAAAATTGCAGCGATTAAGTTAGCCAAGCATAGCATCCATTTTGAAACATTTTTTATGACTCCAGGGCGACGACAGAGTTTGCCGATGCTATATGCGATCGCGCCTCTGCTGGAGTTGAAGTGCTAATGATTATCGACCATCACGGCTCAAAAAAGCTATCAAAACGGTACTGGAAAAGATTAAAAGCTTGTGGCGTAGATATCCGTTTTTTCAATAAGTTCAACTGGAAAGCCCCGATTGATTACTTCGCTCGCACTCACTGGAAATTGCTAGTAATTGACAACAAAAAAGCTTTAATTGGCGGCGCTGGAATTTCAGATTTTTGGGATGGAGTAGATAACATTAAAGATACTGGGGCTTGGTACGATTTTGAGATGAGTTTTACCGGAGAAATTGTCGCCGTGCAAGGTATGTTTATGCAGCATTGGACGTATGTTCATGGTACGGCGGATCTAAACGTTCAAGTATTTAACCCCCAACCGATGGGAAATCCGGCAATTATGGTAACGGCGGGAGACGATCCCTCCTATCGTTCTTCGTCAGTAAAAGCTTTATTTTTAACCAGTATTCACGCCGCCAAAAAAAGAATCTGGATTTCTAGCCCTTACTTTTTACCCGATCGCAATTTAAGAGCAGCTTTAATTATTGCCAAGAAAAAGGGGGTAGAAATTCGCATCTTAACTAATGGCTCCCAGTGTGACAAAAAGTTTGTTTATTACGCTTCTTGCGAACTCTACGGCGATTTATTAGCTGCCGGAATTGAAATAAATGAGTATCAACCAAGTATGATGCACGCCAAAGCATTGCT
>JACCVJ010000571.1 GCA_013698215.1 Tatlockia sp.
GATCGCATTCTCCACCACGAGGCGGGACACTTTTTAGTTGCTCATTTTCTAGATATTCCCGTTACAGGCTATACTCTCAGCGCTTGGGAAGCTCTAAAACAAAAACAACCCGGTCTTGGAGGCGTAACCTTTGCCGCCGACGAATTAGCGTCTCAATTGCAACAAGGAGCTTTGAAAGCCCAGTTATTAGACCGCTATTGCACAATTTGGATGGCAGGAATAGCCGCCGAAAACCTAGTTTATAACAATGCCCAAGGGGGCGCGGACGATATCAATAAATTGCGAAAGGTACTAGCACCAATTGGCTTTTCTGTCGCCGCTCAAGATCAAAAACAGCGCTCTAGTGCGTTGCAGGCAAAAACTATCATCGCCGAACACTGGACAGCCTACGAAGCTTTGGTTAAGGCAATGCAGCAGCGTATTTCTGTAGATGATTGCCGCATGATAATTGTCAGAAATTCTCAACCGTCTAGTTAGCTTCGGGTTCTGGGGCTGGTTTTGGTGGATTTAAAAACCTTTCCCAAGTAGCAATTTGATCTTGAGCGCCGGGGTAAGCTTCAGTTCCTAATGGTACAAGTTTAGCAACTTCAATTGCCCCAGGAATATCAGATTGTCCGCGATCTTGAGCAATACTTAAGATTCGATTGCTCCACTCGGCGATCGTCAAGTTGGCATCGTAGCGTAAGGGGCTGCTATTAGGAATTCGATTAGCAACCCGAATTGCTCTTACTAGCGCCTCTGGGGTTCCTTGTACGGCTATTTGCCGCGCTTGTTGCCAATTTACCCGCGCGTTAATTTGTCCTTCCCAGTCATTGATTGCCGATCGCGCTTCACCAGATAGACTTCGCCCAGTTTTAATTTGTCCGGCGGTTTCAATTGCCAAGGGTAAATTACCTGTACTAGCGAGGCTACGGGCTTCATCTAATAAGGGGCGATCTTCTATACGCTCAATAAGTTGCCGCCACGAGCGAATTTTGCTCCGTGCTTGGGAGTATAAAGCTCGTCCTTTACTAATTTGACTTGCTTCATTAATCGCCGCTTGCAAAGAACCCACATCTTCTCCTAATGCCAATTCTTCCGCCCGGTTTAAGTAAGGACGATCTTCAATAGTTTCTACCTTTGTGCGCCAGCGATTTACTTCACCTTTAGCCTCAATGGCGCGGGGATTATTTTCGGGTACAACTTCAGCTTGGGCAATGGCGGCGGTCAAATCGCCCACGGTGCCGCCTTCTGCGAGTTCTCGCGCCCTTTGCAGATGGGCAACACCTTCAATTTCTAGCTGCCAACGAGCAATCAATTCTTGCGCTTTATTGTACAAGGGGCGATCTTGACCTACTTTTTGAGCGATCGCAATTGCGCCTTCAAGTCCCGGAACATTATCTAACCACGCACTGCGCCAAGCTTCGGCAATGGTAACAAAGTCTTTTGCTTCTAATTTTAAATTCGTAATTGGGGGAATTTGATTCGCAATCGAGATTGCTTCTTCCGCATCTTTTCTGTCTAAGGCATTTTGAGCAAGATCGAGCATTTCTTTTCCTAGCTTAGGAATTAATGCTTGAGCGTCTTTGTAGCTGTAACTACTTGTACCGATTTCTTGAGCTAGTTTAATTGCTTCAAGGAAGTTACTAATTCCACCCCTTGCGCCTAAATTTTTAGCTTTATCAAAACTATTCGCGTCTTCTCTTGCTGTCTCAATCAGCCGATTTAATTGGTCGTACTTAGTAGTTTCCCAATAATCGTTGCCTACATTCAGTAAACCCACCGCCGCCATAAACGCGTCATGCCAATTTCTTTTTGGTAGCTGCGCCTCAGCTTTGCTGTAAATATCTTCAGCTTTTTTCCACAGCGCTTCCCAACTAGCTATACGTTGCTCTACAACTTGGTAAGCTGGAACACTTTGGGGGATTTTTTTTGCAATGGCGATCGCACTAGGTAATTTACCGGCTTGAAAAGCGCGATCGCCCAAGTCTAAAATATCTATCGTCCATTGTTGAATAGATTTATTTATTTCTGCCCTTAATGGATGATTTTTGGGCAACGCTTCTACTAAAGAAATCGCTTCTAGTAAGTCTTTTACTGTCTGCTTATTTGCCGCTACTTCCGCGCAGTGTATTCTCACTGTTGCAGTAGCTAGGGGCCAAAAAATTGCTGGACAATTAGGAGCGGCGGGTAACTTTAATAGCATCGCAATTGCTACTACGCCTACGCTACTACTAATTAAACCTGCAACTCCCCACCACACAATCCAATTGGTTAGCCACTTTGGTAGCTTTTTTGGAGCAATGTGGGGTGGTAAAGGTGGGCGCAGTGCGTGGCGACGATTGGGCGTGAGCGACTGTAGTTCCAACGCGGGTTGTGCGGACACTTCGCCCGATTCTGCACTGCTATTATTTGGCAATTGAGAGCCAGCAGGAGAATTTGCAGCCTTGGGTAATCCTGAACGATCGCCCCGTACAAATTTCCCTATAGACCAATTTTTAGGAATTCCTGGCTCTCTCATTGTTTGTCCCCAAATTGTCTTACAGGTCTAGCCGCTTTGCGATTCAACAACAGCTAATGTCTGAGATTTTTATTATCAATGCTCGTTGTCATCGTACCCTTCTAGTTGCCAAAAAGCTATATTTTGTACCAAAATCTCTTAAGAAATCGCCTTTATCCTGAAGATTCAGTTTGCAAATCTAAAATTAACTGCGCTAGTTCGTCGCTGCTGGCTTGATACACTTGGGAACAAAAGTGACAAGTTGCTTCTGCGCCGCGATCTTTTTCAATCATATCTTGGAGTTCCGCTTCTCCCAACATTTTCAATGCCCCCAAAACGCGATCGCCTGAGCAACCGCAGTTAAAGCGCACTAATTGAGTTTCGGGTAATATTTCTAATTCCATATCCCCTAGCAATTGCTCAAATATTTCCGTTAGATTCAAGCCTGCTTGCAATAGTGGCGTAAATCCAGAGAGCGAAGCTACACGCGATTCTAAAACTTCAACTAAAGCCTCATCTCTAGCTGCTTTGGGCAATACTTGAATCAATATCCCCCCCGAAGCTGTAACGCCATTTGCGCCCACAAATACCCCCACAACTAAAGCGGAAGGAGTTTGTTCGGAGGTAACAAGGTAATGAGCGACATCTTCGCCAATTTCCCCAGAAACTAATTCAACGGTACTAGCGTAAGGGTAGCCGTAGCCTACATCTCGCACTACATACAAATACCCTTCTTTTCCTACTGCGCCACCAACATCTAGTTTGCCCTTACTACTGGGTGGTAATTCCACTTCTGGATTATCTACATAACCGCGTACTGTTCCATCTAACCCAGCGTCTACTAATATTCCGCCTAGTAATCCGTTACCTTTGACCCGAATATTTACCCGCGAACCAGAGCGTTTCATATTCGATGCCAGCAATAGTCCAGAGGACATGGTACGACCTAACGCTGCGGTTGCTACATAGGAGAGATTATGCCGTCCTCTAGCTTCTTCAGTGAGGCGAGTTGTAATTACACCTACGGCTCGGATGCCACCATTAGCGGCAGTAGCACGAATTAATTGATCTACCATAACAACCCTTACATTTCTTTACATATCTATTCTAGGATGGAGATTAAAGAGGGTGCAGGGACAAGAAAATTTAGTTCTGCCATACTGAAAAATAAACCAACTAATCACAATCTAAAGCTATGCTGGGTACTTTTCAACAAAGCCAACTGCGAATAGAAGTTACAGCTTCCTTTAATACCATTAAGGAGAGCTTGCTTTATCCCAAGCAACTGCAAAAATGGTTGTGGTTTGAACGCTTTAATCCAGGAATGCCAGAACAATTACACCCAGGGCTTAGTTTTACTAATTGGACTGGGTTTGTGCCAATTCATCATCAAGTAGAAGTAGTTACGTCAGAGTGTTTGCGCCTCGTCCTCAGTCAAGGAATTGACGGTTTCCACGAATGGTACTGGGGAGAAGGTTGGGTGCAGTCTCGAATCGAAGGCGTTTCTTTATTACCGTTAAATATTGGGCAAACTTTAAGCTTATTTAATTTACGTCAGTTTTTAACTCAAAAAGCTAAAACCTAACTCCTACTTGCCCGTTAATGCCGCGAATTGTATTGTAGCCAACGCCAACAAATACATTATCTGTTGCCCCGACTTGAACGCCCCCCGAAAAAGCTACACCTTTATCGGCGGAGTACAAACCTAACCCCACGTAGGGCGAAACTAAGGGAACGCGAATAAATTTCAGCACATCTACTCCTGTGGCTCCATCTCCGCCCTTCCCTAGCTCAACGCCCCAATTTATTGCTCTTGCTCCTACAGCAAAGGTAGCCTCGCTATCATTGACTCCTATCGATACCCAAGGTTGGGGGATAAGTTGGCTATTAACCCTACTTGGCGCAAGCACTGCGACTAAACTTACAGCGACAGCTAAGACTTTTTGCACGATAGTTTCTCCAAAAATATGGCGGTTAGTGATCATGGCGCGATCGCACTAGCTGTTATCCAATTGGCTTGACTACTAGCACCGAACAAGAAGCATTTTCTACAACTTGACTGCTCACCGAACCTTGTAAAATCCTTTTTACACCTGTTAAGCCGCGAGTACCGATCGCAATCAAATCGGCATGATAGATATTTGCTAGGCGGATAATTTCTTCGGCAGGATCTCCGGTCACAATTTCTAATTCGCTCTGGAAGGGCAACCTAGCTTGATAAGCCTGCAATTGCTTTTCAATGTGGCGATAGGGAGTAGCTTCTGCTTCACTTTGGGGACGGTCGGCGGCTATTTCTAAGTCAGAGTCTGAGGTAGAAATTACATGAGCAAGAATAATTTTTACCCCAGGGGACAATTGCAGTTGCTGCACTGTTTCAATGACGCGATCGCCCAGATCCGAGCTTTCTAAAGCTACTACAATTGTGTTTAACACGCGCGATCACCTCCCTTAAGAGTTATTCTTGTTTCCAGCCTGTCTCCTCATTATCCTCTATTCGGAGCTTTACCGATTGAGCGTGAGAGGGCAATCCTTCCGCCTTTGCTAGTACGTCAATGGCTCCGGCTACTTGCTGTAAAGCTTCTGGGGAATATTGAATAATACTAGAGTGTTTGAGGAAAGTTTCTACTCCCAAAGCTGAGGCATAACGAGCAGCACCGGAAGTTGGCAAGGTATGGTTAGGCCCTGCTAAGTAATCTCCTACGGCTTCAGGAGTTGAGTAACCAAGAAATATTGCCCCAGCGTGACGAATATTTGGCAATAATTCCCAAGGATCTGCAACTTCAAGCTCTAAGTGTTCGGGGGCAAATTCGTTAGATAGTTGTACTGCTACGTCTATGGAATCAACGATCGCAATTAAGCCATAATGGGCGATCGCTTTTTCTGTTAGTGTCCGGCGCGGGTGATCCTCTAACTGTCTCAGTGCGGCTGCTTGCACCTTTAAAGCTATCCGACTATCGGTTGTAAGTAAGATCGCCGCTGCCATCGGATCGTGTTCTGCTTGGGCTAATAGGTCGGCGGCGACGTGTTCGGGGTTTGCTCCACTATCGGCAATAACTAATACCTCCGACGGCCCAGCCAAAGAGTCAATACCTACGGTTCCATAAACTAATTTTTTGGCTAAGGTAACGTATATGTTTCCTGGCCCTGTAATTACATTTACTTTGGGAATTGTCTCGGTTCCGTAAGCTAAAGCCGCGATCGCTTGCGCTCCACCAACGCGATAAATTTCTTGTACTCCCGCCTCTTGCGCCGCTACTAATACTGCGGCGTTGATTGTTTTCCCTATTCCTGGCGGCGTAACAATTATTCGCCTAGGTACTCCGGCTACCTTCGCTGGGATCGCATTCATTAATACCGTACTAGGATAAGATGCTCTACCCCCAGGCACGTACAAACCTGCTCGGTCTACGGGGGTATAACGCTTACCCAATACTACGCCCTGCCCAAACTCTACCCACGACTTAGGGACGCGCTGACGATGGAATGCTTCGATATTTTGACAAGCTAGGCGAATTGCCCCTAGCAACTCCTTTGATACTTGCTGGTAAGCCGCATCTAATTCTGAGCCACTGACACGCAAATCTTCTACCAAAAGTTCTTGGCTGTCAAACTCTGCTGTATAGTGCAGTACAGCTTTATCCCCCTGGCGTTTTACTGCCTGGAGAACTTCTCTTACTGTCGCCTCTTTATGTTGCACCTGGTCGTCTTGGGTGCGATCGCAGATCCTTTGTAGTTCTGCTTGTACCTCGCCTTGCTGAGTAATAATTCGCAGCATGAAGTTCGCAATACAATCAATTTTGGATTTAGTGCTAATAGTCGCAAGTTTCGCGCCGTTGTTCGTCATTTACTGACGCTTCAAGTTTGCCGATTCTTGCTACCTATACATAGCTTAACGCGGATTTTTCTTTTGTATCTCTGCCAATTATGGCAATATTGATGCTATATTAGTACATCTAGTATTTTGTCTATCTACCTATACATAGCTCAACGCGGATTTTTCTTTTGTATCTCTACCAATTATGGCAATATTGATGCTATATTAGTACATCTAGTATTTTGTCTATATAACCGTAGTTTTTCCTTAATTAATTGTGGCAAATATCAAGTCTGCTATCAAGCGCATCCAAGTCGCGGAAAGAAATCGCTTGCGTAATAAAGCTTATAAGTCAGCCGTCAAAACACTGATGAAGAAGTACCTCACCGCCGTAGATAGCTACGCGGCGAATCCTACTCCTGAAGCCAAGCAAGAAGTAGACCAGCATCTGTCGGTAGCAGTGAGTAAAATTGACAAAGCCGTGAAGTGCAAAGTTCTACATCGCAACAATGGCGCGAGGAAAAAAGCACTCCTAGCCAATAGTTTGAAAAGAAAAGAAGCCAGCCTCAGCGCCAAGTAAACGCATCTTTAGCGTTAGAATGCTCCAGCAACTAAGGACTAACAGCTAAAAAACATGAAGCTGATTGACTCTCACGTTCATCTGAATTTTGATGTGTTTGAGCAAGATTTAGAGGTAGTGCGATCGCGTTGGCAAGAAAACGGTGTAGTCAAGCTTGTACACTCTTGCGTACAGCCTCAAGAATTTACCCGTATTCAACAGTTAGCTAACACCTATCCTGAAATTAATTTTGCCGTGGGTTTACATCCTTTAGATGCAGACAAATGGACAGAAGCAATGGCTGAGGAAATTACGGCGTTAGCTAAGTCTGATGCCAAAGTAGTAGCGATCGGCGAAACCGGGTTAGATTTTTACAAAGCAGATAATGAAGCCCAGCAGCGCCTAGTGTTTGAATCTCAACTAGAAATTGCTTATTCATTAAACCTTCCCGTAATTATCCACTGTCGAGATGCGGCGGTGCAATTAAAACAAATTTTGCATTCCTTTGGGGCTAACCACTCCCATCAAATTCGGGGTGTAATGCACTGCTGGGGAGGATCGCCGGAGGAAACCAAATGGTTTTTAGACTTGGGCTTTTATATTAGTTTTAGCGGTACAGTGACTTTTAAAAATGCTCAACAGATTCATCAAAGCGCTCAAATTGTCAGCAAAGACCGTTTATTAATCGAAACCGATTGCCCTTTTTTGGCTCCCGTACCTAAAAGAGGGACTAAACGCAACGAGCCAGCCTTTGTACTGCACGTAGCTGAAGCTATTGCTCAATTGCGCGGTGAAACGGTAGCAGAAATCGCTCAAATAACGACAGCTAATGCTTGCAAACTTTTCAATCTCTCAGTTTAAGTTTAAAGCAACGCCTAGAGGGGGAAAAAGTCATAATAGTTAAAAGTTAGGCAATAGAACCAAATTTTGCTAGGAAAATTTTAAAACGTACCAATTCAAACCCTTAAAGCTCTACAACCAAGGGATGCAAGAGCAAAACAGCAATGGCGATAATTGCCACTTCACCAAAATGTCGAAGGGCAAAAATCAAGTGCGCGCGATCGCCTCACCGCCGATAGAAGCTAAAACCACCGTCACAAAAGTTAAACCCTAAAATGACAATACTATGAATCATTGCCTAAGTATAGAGCCTCAGAATTTACAAATTCCCAACTCAAGGAAACTAAAAACTAAAAAAGCTTCTTGTTAGCAATTACTGCGTAACTGTTAGAGAGCAAAGCGCAATTGCGTAGAAGATTTCCGCCCGTTGAGTAAATACCAGCAGCAATAAGTATAAAAACGCATGACCACCGATCAATACATTGAACCTGCCTTTTTGTTACCTGACCTAATCGACATTCAGCGTTCTAGCTTTCGTTGGTTTTTAGAAGAAGGATTAATAGAAGAACTTAATAGCTTCTCGCCAATTACTGACTACACGGGTAAATTAGAACTACATTTTTTAGGTAATAACTACAAACTCAAGCAACCGAAGTACGACGTAGACGAAGCCAAACGGCGCGATAGCAGCTACGCTGTGCAAATGTACGTCCCCACCCGGTTAATTAATAAAGAAACTGGGGAAATCAAAGAGCAAGAAGTATTTATTGGCGACTTGCCACTGATGACCGATCGCGGCACATTTATTATTAACGGTGCAGAACGGGTAATAGTCAACCAAATCGTGCGGAGTCCTGGAGTTTACTACAAATCCGAAGTAGATAAAAACGGTCGCCGTACTTACTCAGCGAGTTTAATTCCTAATCGGGGAGCGTGGTTAAAATTTGAAACCGATCGCAATGGCTTAGTTTGGGTCAGAATCGATAAAACCCGCAAACTGTCAGCGCAAGTGCTATTAAAAGCGTTGGGATTATCAGACAACGAGATTTTTGAATCTTTGCGCCATCCAGAGTATTTCCAAAAAACGATTGAAAAAGAAGGGCAATTTAGCGAAGACGATGCCCTAATGGAGTTGTACCGCAAATTGCGACCGGGCGAACCTCCTACAGTCTCCGGCGGTAATCAACTACTAGAGTCGCGCTTTTTTGACCCCAAACGGTACGATTTAGGACGGGTAGGACGCTACAAAATTAATAAAAAGCTGCGGCTCTCGATTCCCGATACAACAAGAGTACTTACACCTATTGACATTTTGGCAGCCGTTGACTACCTAATCAACTTAGAGTTTGACATGGGTAGCATCGACGATATCGACCATTTGGGCAATAGACGGGTAAGAAGTGTCGGGGAATTGCTACAAAACCAAGTCAGAGTAGGTTTAAATCGTTTAGAGCGGATCATCCGCGAACGCATGACCGTATCTGACCCCGATACCTTAACACCAGCGTCTTTAGTCAACCCCAAACCCCTAGTAGCGGCAATTAAAGAATTTTTTGGTTCTAGCCAATTGAGCCAGTTTATGGATCAAACCAATCCTTTAGCTGAACTTACGCACAAACGCCGCTTGTCAGCCCTGGGCCCTGGAGGCTTGACCCGCGAACGTGCAGGCTTTGCAGTTCGAGACATTCACCCCTCACACTACGGGCGGATTTGTCCGGTAGAAACCCCGGAAGGTCCAAATGCAGGGTTAATTGGTTCCTTGGCAACTCACGCGAAAGTCAATCAGTACGGCTTTTTAGAGACACCCTTTAGACCTGTAGAAAAAGGCATCGTCCAATTCGACAAACAGCCCGTATACATGACGGCGGACGAAGAAGACGACTTGCGCGTAGCCCCTGGCGATCTTCCTATCGATGAAAATGGTCAAATTTTAGGCAAAAAAATTACTGTCCGCTACCGTCAAGAATTTGCCAGCACTACCCCCGATCAAGTGGATTATGTAGCGGTATCTCCGGTACAAATTGTCTCGGTAGCAACGAGCTTAATTCCCTTTTTGGAGCATGACGACGCTAACCGGGCGCTAATGGGATCGAATATGCAACGGCAAGCTGTACCGCTACTTAAACCAGAGCGTCCTTTGGTGGGAACGGGTTTAGAAGCCCAAGCTGCGCGGGATTCGGGCATGGTGGTAGTTAGCCGGACTGATGGCGAAGTAGTCTATGTAGATGCGACAAAGATCCGGATCCGGGTAAAAAGCAAAGAGATTACAGGAGAATCCCAAACTACTGCTACACCTCAAGAAATTGAGTATCCGATCTCCAAGTATCAGCGCTCAAACCAAGATACTTGTTTAAATCAACGACCTTTAGTTAGATTTGGCGATCGCGTAGTTGCTGGACAAGTCCTTGCTGATGGTTCCTCTACCGAAGGCGGAGAACTAGCGCTAGGGCAAAATATCACCGTAGCTTATATGCCTTGGGAAGGTTACAACTACGAAGATGCGATCTTAATTTGCGAAAAACTCGTCCAAGATGATGTCTACACCTCAATTCACGTTGAAAAATACGAAATAGAGGCAAGACAAACAAAGCTAGGGCCAGAGGAAATTACTAGAGAAATTCCGAACGTTGGCGAAGATGCTTTGCGCCAACTCGATGAACAAGGAATTATCGGTAAAGGTGCTTGGGTAGATTCGGGCGATATATTAGTCGGTAAAGTTACCCCTAAAGGCGAATCGGATCAACCTCCCGAAGAAAAACTGTTACGGGCAATCTTTGGCGAAAAAGCGCGAGATGTCCGTGATAACTCACTGCGCGTACCTAACGGGGAAAAAGGGCGGGTTGTAGACGTGCGTGTGTTTACCCGCGAACAAGGAGACGAATTGCCACCGGGGGCTAACATGGTAGTCCGGGTGTATGTAGCGCAAAAGCGTAAAATTCAAGTCGGCGACAAAATGGCAGGACGACACGGCAATAAAGGGATTATTTCGCGGATTTTGCCTGTAGAAGATATGCCTTATTTGCCCGACGGATCGCCCGTAGACATTGTTCTCAACCCTTTGGGCGTACCTTCGCGGATGAACGTCGGACAGGTATTTGAATGCTTGTTAGGTTGGGCTGGGGAAAACCTAGGGTTGCGGTTTAAGATTACTCCCTTTGATGAAATGTATGGGGAAGAATCATCAAGAACAATTGTGCATGGCAAGTTAGCCGAAGCGCGAGAAGAAACCGGAAAAGATTGGCTATTTGACCCCGAACAACCAGGAAAAATTCAGTTGTACGACGGTCGGACGGGAGAACCCTTCGATCGCCCGGTAACAGTGGGTATCGCTTATATGCTGAAATTGGTGCATTTAGTCGATGACAAAATTCACGCCCGTTCTACAGGCCCTTACTCCTTGGTTACGCAGCAGCCTTTGGGCGGCAAAGCGCAACAAGGCGGTCAGAGATTTGGAGAAATGGAAGTGTGGGCGCTAGAGGCTTTTGGCGCAGCTTATACCTTGCAAGAATTGCTAACAGTCAAGTCCGACGATATGCAGGGACGCAACGAAGCCTTAAATGCGATCGTCAAAGGTAAAGCTATTCCCCGCCCTGGTACGCCAGAGTCATTTAAAGTGCTGATGCGAGAATTGCAATCGTTGGGATTAGATATTGGTGTCCATAAAGTAGAACTTCAATCTGATGGTAGTTCCCTAGACGTGGAAATTGATTTGATGGCAGATACCGGGGGTCGTCGAACTCCTAACCGTCCTACCTACGAATCTCTCAGCCGCGAAGCACTCGAAGAAGAAGTATAGCTAAAAGGTAGAAGTAAGAATTTCTACTTCTACCTTTTAGTGCGATCTATTCCCTTTCTCCCTATCCTTACTTAACTTATGAGAACGCCACAAATCACGCAATTTGATTACGTCAAAATTGGCATCGCCTCCCCAGAGAGAATTAGGCAGTGGGGAGAACGAACCCTACCTAATGGTCAAACCGTAGGAGAAGTTACAAAGCCAGAAACTATTAACTACCGTACTCTGAAGCCAGAAATGGATGGCTTATTTTGTGAACGGATTTTTGGCCCGGCTAAAGACTGGGAATGTCATTGCGGTAAGTATAAGAGAGTTAGACATCGCGGTATTGTTTGCGAACGCTGCGGAGTTGAAGTAACTGAAGCTAGAGTCCGCCGCCATCGCATGGGTTTTATCAAGCTTGCCGCCCCTGTCGCTCACGTTTGGTATCTTAAAGGCATACCTAGCTATATTGCGATTTTGCTAGATATGCCTTTACGGGATGTAGAGCAAATTGTTTACTTCAATGCTTACGTGGTTCTATCCCCAGGCAATGCTGATACCCTCGCTTATAAGCAACTACTGACAGAAGATCAGTGGTTAGAAATAGAAGATCAACTTTATAGCGAAGAATCGGAACTAAGTGGAGTTGAAGTAGGTATCGGCGCAGAAGCTTTGGCGCGGCTGTTATCGGACATTAAACTAGAAGCTGAAGCGGAAAGCTTACGCGAAGAAATTGCTAATGCTAAAGGGCAAAAACGCGCCAAGTTAATTAAGCGTCTGCGAGTAATTGATAACTTTGTTGCTACAGGTTCATTGCCAGAATCAATGGTAATGAAGGTAATTCCCGTCATTCCGCCAGATTTGCGCCCTATGGTACAGCTAGACGGCGGACGATTTGCAACTAGCGACTTAAACGATCTTTATCGCCGGGTGATTAACCGGAATAACCGTTTAGCCAGATTGCAAGAAATCTTAGCACCAGAAATTATCGTTCGCAACGAAAAAAGGATGTTGCAAGAAGCGGTGGACGCTTTAATTGACAACGGTAGACGCGGACGGACGGTAGTAGGCGCAAACAACCGCCCCCTAAAGTCTTTGTCAGACATTATTGAAGGCAAACAAGGTCGTTTTCGCCAAAACTTACTCGGAAAACGGGTAGATTATTCTGGGCGATCGGTAATTGTTGTCGGGCCAAAGCTGAAAATTCATCAGTGTGGTTTGCCTAGAGAAATGGCAATTGAGCTATTTCAACCCTTTGTCATTCATCGGCTGATTCGCAGCAATGTAGTTAACAATATTAAAGCTGCCAAAAAGCTAATTTCTCGCGGAGATCCTAGCGTTTGGGGCGTTTTAGAAGAAGTAATTGAAGGACATCCCGTATTGCTTAACCGCGCTCCTACTTTGCATAGATTGGGAATTCAAGCTTTTGAACCAATTTTAGTAGAAGGTCGGGCGATTCAACTGCACCCCTTAGTATGTCCGGCTTTTAACGCTGACTTCGATGGCGACCAAATGGCGGTACATATTCCCTTGTCGTTGGAAAGTCAAGCAGAGGCTAGGTTGCTGATGTTGGCTTCTAATAATATCTTGTCTCCGGCAACGGGCAGACCGATTGTAACTCCAAGTCAAGATATGGTGTTGGGTTGCTATTACTTAACGGCGGAAAATCCAAATAGTAATGATGGGGGAGTTCGCTATTTTTCTTCTTTAGACGACGCAATCATGGCCTACGAACAAAAGCAGGTACATATCCATGCCAAAGTTTGGGTACGCTTTGATGGCTTAGTAGACTCCGACGATGACGGCGTAGAAAAGGTGGAAAAGCAGAGTGATGGGACGCGGGTGATTACAAACAATAACATCCGCCGTCGTGAAAACTCCAACGGGGAACTAATTTCTCAGTTTGTGCGTACTACTCCCGGCAGGATTATCTACAACAAAACCATTCAAGAAGTATTGCAGTAAATCTGACAGCTAGTTGACTAACATAAGGGAAAGCAAAAATGGCAGACGGCAAAGAAATGATTTTTCGCAATCGCGTGGTAGATAAAGGTCAACTCAAAAAGTTGATCGCCTGGGCGTTTACGCACTATGGCACTGCCAAAACCGCCGCGATCGCCGACAGACTAAAAGATTTGGGTTTTCGTTACGCTACGGTAGCGGGAATCTCAATTAGCGTGGATGACTTGAAGGTTCCTCCTACCAAAAAACTGCTTTTAGAAGCGGCAGAAACTGAGATTTTGGCGACTGAGGAACGTTACACACGCGGCGAAATTACTGAAGTAGAGCGCTTTCAAAAGGTAATTGATACTTGGAATAGTACCTCTGAATCTCTTAAAGATGAGGTGGTGGAGCATTTTAAAGCTACAGACCCCCTCAACTCGGTGTACATGATGGCGTTTTCTGGTGCGAGAGGAAATATCTCTCAAGTCCGCCAGCTAGTAGGAATGCGGGGCTTGATGGCCGATCCCCAGGGAGAAATTATCGACCAACCGATTAAAACCAACTTTAGAGAAGGTTTGACGGTAACAGAGTACATTATTTCTTCCTATGGGGCCAGAAAAGGGCTTGTAGATACAGCGTTAAGAACGGCGGACTCTGGTTATTTAACTCGCCGCTTGGTAGACGTAGCTCAAGATGTGATCGTGCGCGAGTTAGATTGTGGTACGACACGGGGAATTATGGTGCGTCCAATGGTGGAAAACGATCGCATTATGATTCCTCTAAGTTCGCGCTTGTTAGGGAGAGTACCTTTAAATGACGTAGTTCACCCTAAAACAAAAGCCGTAATTAGTCCCAAAAATCAGTCAATGTGTGACGATACGGCGATCGCCATTCAAAAAGCTGGGGTAGAAGAAGTAATGGTGCGGAGTCCTCTAACTTGCGAGGCGGCGCGATCGGTGTGTCAGCATTGCTACGGCTGGAGTCTGGCTCATGCGAAGCTAGTAGACTTAGGGGAAGCAGTGGGAATTATTGCCGCCCAAAGTATCGGCGAACCCGGAACCCAGCTAACAATGCGGACGTTCCACACGGGAGGCGTATTTACTGGAGAAGTAGCCCGTCAAGTTCGCAGCGAAGAAAAAGGCACGATTCGGATTCCTAAAAAGCTGCGGACAAGACCTTTTAGAACTCGTCACGGTGAAGATGCTTTATTTGTAGAAGCTAATGGCGACTTGATGTTGGAAGCAAGTGGCGGCAAACCTGTGACTATTCCTGTAACCCAAGGTTCAACCATCTATATTGTGGATGGTCAAGAAGTCAAAGCTGACCAATTACTCGCTGAAGTGGCAATCGGTAGCCGCACAAACCGCGCTCACACCGAAAAAGCAACCAAAGACGTATCTTCAGACTTGGCGGGAGAAGTCAAGTTTGCCGAATTAGTACCAGAGGAAAAAACCGACCGACAAGGCAATACGACGACCACCGCCACTAGAGGCGGCTTGATTTGGATTTTGTCGGGAGAAGTGTATAACTTGCCCCCAGGAGCCGAGCCAAGTGTAGTTAATGGCGATCGCGTGGAGGAAAATAGCGTCTTGGCTGAAGCAAAAATTCATACTCTCCACGGCGGGATCGTGCGATCGGCGGCCGAAACTCCAGATTCGGGTCATAGCTCCCGTGAAATTGAAATTATCACAGCGTCCGTAGTGCTAGACACTGCCACTGTGCGCGTAGAGCAATCTTCTCGTCAAGGCGACCACTACATCATTGAAACCAATCATGGGGCAATGTTCTCTCTTCTAGCCACCCCAGGAACGAAAGTTCAAACAGGTCAAGTAGTCGCAGAATTAATTTCTGAAGAATACCGCACCAATACTGGAGGTTTGATTAAATATTCTGGAATTGAAACTGCCAAAAAAGGTAAAGGCAAACAAGGCTACGAAGTAGTTAAAGGTGGGACAATTCTCTGGATTCCTGAAGAAACCCACGAAGTTAATAAAGACATCTCTTTATTGCTAGTTGAAGATGCCCAGTATGTAGAAGCTGGAACAGAAGTTGTTAAAGATATTTTCTGCGAAACCAACGGCGTAGTAGAAGTAACTCAGAAAAACGACATTTTGCGCGAACTGGTGATCAAGCCCGGTGAGTTGCTGATGCTAGATGACCCAGAATCAGTATTAAACCGCGATGGCACTTTTACTCAACCAGGAGAGGAGTTGATTCCGGGGTACATTGCCGCCGATTTGCGCTACATCGAATACATAGAGTCATCCTCTAACGGCCCAGCTTTATTACTTCGTCCTGTTACCGAGTTTTCTGTCCCCGATTCTCCCTCAGTTCCCAGTACAAAATCAAGCACTGGCGAAGGGCGCTCGATTGAGCTAAGGGCAGTTAGTCGCTTGCCTTACAAAGATTCTGAGCGCGTGAAATCTGTAGAGGGAGTCGAATTGCTGCGAACTCAGTTAGTACTAGAAATGGATCAAACCCATTCGGCGGAATATACTGGTGGTTCGCCCATCGTGGCAGATATCGAACTTGTGACAGATGCGGTAAATTCTGAAGTCAAACGCCTGCAATTAGTGATTTTAGAATCATTAATTATTCGCAAAGACATTCCCGCCGATGTTACTCAAGGCAGCACCAGTACCAAATTCAATGTAGCTGAAGGGCAAGAAATTCTCCCGAAAGCTGTAGTAGCAAAAACGGAAGTTTTGTGCAAAGAGTCTGGGATTGTGCGTGGTGTCAGAGAAGGCGCAGAAGCGATTCGCCGCATCTTGATTCTTAGAGAAAAGGATTGTTTCACCATAGTTACAAACGAAAAGCCCCGCTTTAAAATGGGTAGTTTGTTAATTGCGGGTAGTGAAATCGCTCCGGGTGTATTTACAGAAGAATCCGCTCAAGTCATCGAAATTGCTGCCCAAGGCAAACAAGAAACGGCTCAAGGCAATAATCAACTCTCCACGAACACTTATAAAGTTACTCTCCGCATCGCTCGCCCTTACCGGGTTAGCCCTGGAGCAATGTTGCAGGTAGATGATGCGGGATTAGTTCAACGGGGAGACAACTTAGTATTGCTAGTATTCGAGCGGACTAAGACTGGGGATATTATTCAGGGATTGCCAAGAATTGAGGAGCTACTAGAGGCACGGAAGCCCAAGGAAGCTTGTATTCTAGCTGTTAGACCGGGAACTGTAGAACTAACTAGGGTAGAAGACGAAACCCATGCTATTAAGGTGATTGAAGATAACGGTACGATTACTGATTATCCTCTAGGGCCTGGACAAAATCCTGTAGTTTCTGATGGTTCGGTAGTAGATGTAGGAATGCAGCTAACCGACGGGCCAGCCAATCCTCACGAAATTTTGGAAGTGTTCTTTAACTACTATTCCGCCCAAAAAGATGCTACCCCATCCACTAAGGCTTTGCAGAAAGTGCAGAACTTCTTGGTAAACGAGGTGCAGTTGGTTTATCAATCCCAAGGAATTGATATTGCTGACAAGCATATTGAGACTATTGTGCGGCAGATGACAGCTAAGGTGCGGGTAGATGATGGTGGAGACACAACAATTTTACCTGGAGAGTTGATTGAGCTACGTCAAATCGAACAGGTGAATGTAGCAATGAGTATTACCGGGGGCGCTTTAGCTCAATACACGCCAATGTTATTGGGGATTACTAAAGCTTCGCTCAATACTGATAGCTTCATTTCTGCGGCATCTTTCCAAGAAACTACTAGGGTACTAACCGAAGCCGCTATTGAAGGGAAATCCGACTGGCTGCGTGGTTTGAAGGAAAACGTTATTATTGGACGCTTGATTCCTGCGGGTACGGGCTTCAATGCTTACGAGGAGCCATTGTCGGTTTCTGACGAACCAACTTTAGATTCTACTAGCGTATTTGAGGAAAGCGACGATCCTTTAGACGTAGTGTTAGACGATCGCACGGCCCGCGCTTATAGCTTTGAAAGCGGCTTGGGAGAAGGGTTTAACTTCGATCGGGGTGCGGCGGTTGCTCCTGACGAGGAGGAACTGGTTGATGATGAAATAGACGACTTAGAGGACGATGACGAGGAGGATGATGATGATGATGATTTTGAAGATGATGACGAATAAATTTTAACGACATCTTCTAATTTAAAAAGCCTAGAGAATTCTAGGCTTTTTTATTTACAACCTGCTATCTACAGGGATCGCTACATAATAAGGGCAAATTGCCTACAATGTTTTAATAGTTTATTATCGAAATCTTTATGCAAAAAAATACTGTAGCAGTAATATTAAGCATAATGAGTACAGCTATACTAGCTCCACGGACGATGTTTGCTTCAGAGTCAATACCTGTAGCAATTAAACAAGGTTCTCAACCAGAAGCTAAAAACATCCAAGCAGCCCAAGCCTACAATGATCGTGGTGTTACTTTAGCAGAACAGGGAAAATTTAACAGTGCGATCGCAGCTTTTAATCAAGCTATCAAAATTTACCCCACTTTTGAAAATGCCCACAACAATTTAGGACTGGCTTTGAGCAGTCAAAATCAATTT
>JACCVJ010000574.1 GCA_013698215.1 Tatlockia sp.
GAAATGCTGCATCATGCTAAAGCTGTGCGTCGGGGAGTAAAAAATGCTTTACTTGTTGTCGATTTGCCGTTTTTAACCTACCAAGAAAGTCCTCAACAAGCTCTACATTCGGCGGGACGAGTATTGAAGGAAACGGGCGCTCAAGCGGTCAAGTTGGAAGGGGGTTATCCTGCAATGACTGAAACTGTTGCTTATTTGGTGCAAGCGGGGATTCCTGTAATGGGTCATGTTGGTTTGACACCCCAATCTATTCATCAATTGGGATTGCGACAGCAGGGCAAAACCGAGGAAGCTGGAGAAAAAGTTTTAACTGAAGCGATCGCACTGCAACAAGCTGGAGCCTTTAGTATGTTGTTAGAACATATCCCCGCCTCTTTAGCTTTACAAATTACCCAAAAACTAACTATTCCCACTATTGGTATTGGTGCGGGGGTGCATTGTGATGGTCAAATCTTAGTTACCGCCGATTTACTAGGTCTTTCGGAGCATCAACCACCTTTTGCGAAAAGCTATATTAATTTACGCGCCCAAATTGACTTCGCTGTGCAAAATTTTGGGCAAGATGTTCGAGAAGGTAAATTTCCTTAGTAGTTTTGCAAGCAGACAAAAGGGAATAAATTTTTGGGCTGCTTGCTTTTATACTAAGAGATGCGATCGCTGTGAATGGGCAAAGTACAACAATTGACTTCATCTAGACAAACTTTACCCCACTGCAATGCCCACCGGACAAGCTCTACTCGGTTATTTGCTCCCGTTTTGTCGAGAATATTACTAATATGATTATCGACAGTACGTTTACTAATTTCTAACTCGTCAGCTATTTTTTCGTTAGTTAAGCCAGCAGCTACTAATTCGATTATTTGCATTTCCCTGTCTGACAGAGATGCCGGGGTTTGAGACTCGCTAATCGCCATGACTTAATTTTATTCCTTTAGTATATTTACTTATTAGTATCCTTCTTAATTCTAGAGGATGCTTGCAGAGTCAGACTTTGCGCTAGAAGTAATCCCATGACAATTTTTACTCTTTTGGCGATATCCATGCTATCTCGTACTGTAAAAATTTCCTTGTTAGTATTATTTTTTACTTTTGCTTTACTAATAAATACTGGTGCAGGCATTGCTGAAGTATCTGTACAAAAGACTTTGCCGGAAACTACCCAACTTCGTCCATTGCTGGATGCAACAACTATTCCCGCCGAAAAAGTAAATAAGTTTGTGCAGGCATATTTGCAAGTTTGGCAGCTAATTTCGCGTCGTGAAAGTAAGTTACAAGCGGCAGAAACAGAGTTTGAATCGTTGCAAATCGCCCAAGAAATTGAAACTGAGGCGTTGGCAATTATTGAGCAAGCAGGTTTGACAAACCAAGAGTATCTACAGCTATTGGGACTTGCTAATATTGATCCAGAATTTGGAGAAAGGGTAGCAACGGGGTTACAAGAAGCTAAAAACTAATTTGTTAGTACAATTGAAGCTAATACGTCAGATAATAGCCATATTCTGCCGATCTGTGTTGCTATGAGCAATCCTCGCATACTTTGCCTTGGTGAAATTTTATTCGATTTGCTTGCCGATCAGATTGGGCGATCGCTCGATCGAGTCGAATCTTGGACAGCTTACCCCGGCGGCGCACCCGCAAACGTTGCCTGCGCGTTGACAAAATTAGGCTCTACTTCTGGCTTTATCGGCTGCATTGGTGAAGATGAACCAGGAAATCAATTACTTCAAGTTTTACAAGGGTCTGGGGTAGATATAAGCGGCGTACAACGGCATAAAACCGCCCCTACAAGGCAAGTTTATGTTAATCGTACAGATTCGGGCGATCGCATTTTTGCTGGATTTGGCGACTTGGACACTACAGAATTTGCTGATACTCAGTTACAAGCAGAGCAATTACCTGAAAAGCTATTTGCAGAAGCGGATTTTTTGGTATTGGGAACGATCGCCCTTGCTTATCCCCACAGCCATACCAGCGTCTATCGCGCTCTACAATTAGCAGAACAGTACGATATCAAGGTAGTTTTAGATATCAATTGGCGCTCGGTATTTTGGCAGCAAGATGTAGACACTGCTCAGCAAATTATTCAAAAAATATTTAATAAAATTGACTTCCTTAAGCTTTCAAAGGAAGAAGCGCAATTGCTATTTGACAACACAGATCCCGGCGCAATTACTTACCGTGTAGAAACCTTGGAAGGAGTGATAATCACCGATGGCGAAAATGGTTGCAGTTATTGTCTATCGCAAAATGAAGGGAAAGTCCCCGCTTTTTCTGTCCCTGTAGTTGATACAACAGGAGCGGGAGATAGTTTTGTCGCGGGGTTTGTCCATCAACTAGCACAACTTGGGATTAGTAATCTTAGCGATCCAGCGATCGCCAAAAAAGTAGTAACCTATGCTAGTGTGGCGGGAGCATTGACAACTTTAAAACCCGGCGCGATCTCATCTCAACCAACGGCGACCGAAATCGAAGCTTTTTTAGGTGACTAGCAATTACGAAAAGTATTGCTAGTAAAGCCTTTAAGCAGCTACTTGAGAAGCTAGAGGATCGGCAATTGTACTAGAAGGTGCGGAAAATTCTCCCGTCAACACGTACTCTAATCGTAGTTTGAGCCAAGTAATAAACTGCGGATTCGTTGAAATAATTGCCGTTGGTTCGGGGGGACATTGAGCTTTAACTGCTGCCATTTCTGGTGCTTCTAAAAAAGCTGGTTGCTTGACTAACCAAAAATCAATGGTTTTTTCGTTTTCGTGGTAGTTGCGAGTACGTTCAGTTAACACCTCGTCAATCGGTTCTTCCACTAAAAAGCGATCGCTCGCCAGCACATAGTAATAAGTTTGCATAGTTCTAATAGCAAAAATTCGATTTTAACCTAGTCTACTTACTTTCCTTGCATTGCTTGCTTCATTTCTCTTACCGCTCGTTCTATTCCCACTAATGCAGCGCGGCTAATAATCGTATGACCAATATTAAGTTCTTCCATTCCTGGAATACAAGCGACTGGGTAGACATTCCAGTAAGTTAGCCCGTGTCCAGCGTTGACGCGCAAACCCGCCTCTATTGCTTGCTTACAGCCTTTAGTAAGTATTGCCAGTTCCTTTTGGCGATTAGCTTCATTTTTCGCCTCTGCATACTGTCCTGTATGCAATTCAATAAACTTGGCTTGGACTTTAACTGATTCTGCAATTTGCGCCTCATCCGCGTCAATAAATAAACTGACAGGAATACCCGCAGATTGCAATTTATCTACTATTTCCCCAATGCGATCGCTCTGAGCAACAATATTTAACCCACCTTCGGTAGTAACTTCTTCCCGTTTTTCGGGGACTAAAGTTACATAATCTGGCTTCACCTCTAGAGCAATACTTACCATTTCATCGGTAGCCGCCATTTCTAAATTAAGGTGCGATCGCACAGTTTGCCGCAATAAATGCACATCCCGATCTTGAATATGTCGCCGATCTTCGCGTAAATGGACGGTGATACCATCAGCGCCCGCCAATTCTGCCAGAACCGCCGCCGCTACTGGGTCAGGTTCTACAGTGCGCCGTGCTTGCCTAATCGTGGCAATATGATCGATATTTACTCCCAGCGTAAGCAATTTCTATCTCCTTAAAGTCTTTTCTCGTGCCAATTTCTTATCAGCCAAGGCAAAATAAAAAGTAGGCTTTTAATACATTTGTGCTATGAAACTACAAACTTTAGCAACTATAACTATACTTGCCACAACGGCGATTATTTCCCCCGTCAAAGCTCAATCCGCACCAGCGCTAAGCTCCGATAATCGAGTGCTAAATGCTTGCGTCCAAAACCGAGCCGAAACTTTACCCGTACCTTTTAGCGATGTTTCTCCTGACCACTGGGCTTTTAAGGCTGTAATGACCATGCACTATTGCGGGGCTTTCCGCCAAGCTACGCCAGAGGCTCTATTTGAGCGATTAAAACCGACTCAGAGCCAAAAACCGCAGTCTCAATCAGAAAGCCAACCGCAAGTAACGCCAAATTTAAGCGGCGGCTAAATCAGGCACGTTAGTTGGGGTTTCCTCCGCTTCTTGGGGAATCCCTTCTTGGACTAAATTAGGTGGTTGACCCTTTGGCTGCAACAAGCCACCAATCATCGCCAACATTGCGTTTACCTTACGAGTGCGCCACTCATCTACTAGCTGTTGTACGTCCGCCGCACTCATCCGGCGGCTCATTGCTTCGTAGAGGTACGCTGCATGACCTGTTTCGTCACTAGCAACGCTAAGTAAGCTCTTTTTGAGATTGCGACTGGTTGCTTCGTCTTCGGGAAGAACTTTCGCCATCCGCGCAAAGTCTTTACTAGCATCTAGTTCCAAAATGTAGGTACTACCCATAAATACATCCCAGTCTATATTTTCTGGTTTGAGTTGCTCGGAGGTATAATCTGCAAAGAAATTATCAAAAAAGGGACTGCGCTGGGTAGATTCGGCTTTTTTTGGCTGGCTTTTAAAGTCAATAACTTGTTTGTTTATTTGCTTTAAAGCGTGGGCAAATATTTGTCCGTGCCTTTTTTCATCCTCAGCGTGTTGGGCTAGTTTCTCCGACATCCAAGTGTCGCCTTCTGTCGCCGCGCGATCGCTAAGTTTTTGAAGCATCGGTACAGCGCCGGATTCTGCAAGCTGAAACATTGCCAGCGTATTTGGGCGAGTTAGAGGATCGCGGATTTGACGGGCGGTGAAATAAGCAACGCCACTAGACCCGACTAGGTGCAAAATTTGAGTAAGCAAGTTCATAAATATTTGCGCTTGAGAGTAAGGAGTCTACTTTACTTATGCTATCCATCGCCTGTTAAAATTGCACGGCTAGAAAATTGTTGCCGCTAATTCATGAAAATTCTGCAAAGATTATTTTATTTATGTTTAATCCCTATTTTTATCCTCGCTTTGCAAGGCTGTAACCCCCAATCCGGGGCAAATCAATACTCAGTCAAGCGCGTAAGTGACGGCGATACCCTGGCTTTGACCGATTCCGGCGGTGCGGATATTAAAGTCCGCTTTGCTTGCGTCGATGCGCCAGAAATTGCCCATACTAAAGCTGAAAAACTTAGTAATAAAGCTGTAGATAAAGATCAGTTTAAGTGGGGAAATCAGGCACAGATGCGAGTTGAGCAGTTAATTAAACAAAAAGGCGATCGCGTTACTTTGACTATTACCGACACCGACAGGTACGGGCGCAAAGTTAGCGAAGTTCGTTTAGGCGATCGCACTTTTGTCCAAGAAGTCCTCGTTCGTGAAGGTTTAGCCCTCGTTTATCGCCCTTATTTGAAAAATTGCCCTAGCGCTGTAGTAATTGAACAAGCCGAAACCGAAGCTAAAAACAATCGTCGCGGCGTTTGGAGCGATGCCAAGTTTGTTGAACCTTGGGCTTATCGCCGCCGCAAAAATTAATTTAACTTGAAAGCTGATTTTTGGGTAGCTTTGCTTTACGAGTAACAGGATTAAACCACTGTTCTAAACGACTAAATACTTGAGATGAAAATATGGTTAGCACTAGATAAATAAAAGCCACCGCCGCATAAATTTCAAACGAACGATAATTAGTAGCAACAATTAGTTGTCCGTTGCGAAATAACTCCTCAAACCCAATTACCGCTACCAAGCTGGTATCTTTGAGTATACTAATAAATTCATTACCCAAGGGCGGTAGCATCCGCCTTAAGGCTTGGGGAAAGACAATATAGCGCATAGTTTGATTAGAACTCATCCCCAACGACTCCGCCGCCTCCGATTGTCCCGTTTCAATAGACTGAATCCCAGCACGGACAATTTCGGCAATATAAGCCGTACTATTGAGACTTAAAGCAATTACCGCCGCCGTCCAACGGTTGAGATTGAAGCCAAAACCGAGTTCTTGGGAAATTGCAGGTAAGCCAAAATAAATCATAAAAATCTGCACCAGTAAAGGAGTACCCCGAAAAAAGTCTATATAAGCCCTCGCCGCCCATCGAACAGGTAAAGCCTGAGAAAGGCGGATAATTCCCAGTAGAGAGCCACCTATCAAGCCTAAAGTTACTGATAAAGCCGTAAGTTGTAGCGTTACCACAGCGCCGCGTAGCAGCAATGGCATTGCCATTACGATCGTTGCAAAAGCAGACTGACCCGTTGTAGTTTGAGTTTGAAAAGGCAATCTTTCCGGTAATTTTGGAGGCTGAACCCCAAACCATTTTTGATAAATTTGGGCGTAGACACCATTACTGAGTAGCTTTGTCAAACCGCGATCGATTAGCGCCAAATTAGGCGATTTTTTAGGAGTAGGAAAGCCAAAATACTCCTCGGTAAGTAGTTTTCCCACCACTTTAACCCCTTCAACATTTCCCGAATTAATCGCGTACAAAATTACTGGCTCATCGTGTAGTAAAGCATCAACATTTCCGTTAAGCAACTCCCTAATTGCTGTTGGTGCATCATCAAAACTACTAACTTTTGCCCCCGGAATAGCCGCCGCCTTTTGCGCGCCCGTCGTGCCAATTTGCACAGAAATCCGCTTATTATTTAAGCTTTCAAAGCTTGTAACACTTTTGTCATTAGTGCGAATGGCGATCGCAAGTCCCGATCTAAAATAAGGACGAGAGAAGGAAACCGTCTTCGCGCGTTCCTCGGTAATTGTCATTGCTGCTATGGCTGCATCAATGGTACGCGCCTGCAACGCTGGAATCATCCCCGCAAAAGGCAGATTTTGATAAGTAATCTTAAAACCCGATACGCGCGCGATCGCATTCATCAAATCCACATCAAAACCTTGCAATTCCCCCTTATCAGTTTGAAACTCAAAAGGTGGATAAGTCCCTTCTACGGCAATTGTAAGCGTTTTATCCGCCGCCAAAGAATTAGAATTAGTACAACTATAAAATAAAATCAAACAAACTAACCCTGCCACTATTTGCAGCCACCAGTAGCTAGTTTTTTCGCCACTTTTGGA
>JACCVJ010000580.1 GCA_013698215.1 Tatlockia sp.
TAATTGATGGTGTCAGCAATGGGAGTAACGATGTTGCTCTGCATTTAAAAAAGTTGGTTGTACTACTAACTACAATTTTGAGACATTTTCGCGGCTACTTACATCTACTTTGGAGGTAGATATAGCATCCATACACATTTTTCCGTAGAAATAGCATTGACAACTGAATCTGTATATATGTTTCAGCAAATTTTCTCTTGTTTAGCTAGTAACAACAAAGTTAAATTGTTTTTTAAATTCTGTTATCACGAATGTTGAAAAAATATAATTACCAACAATTCAAGGAGTGTACATTTTTGTATGAGCGTAAATCAACTAAGTTTCAGAAGAAAATTGGTAGCCGCCTTAATTGATGGAATTATTTTAAACACTGGGTTAGGAGTTATTCTAGCTTGTATTTCAAATATTGCTAGTGATATTGCCTTGCTCAATGCCTATGTGGGTAATGTTAATTTGGTGCTGAGTTTAGTTTTCTTCGCTGCTTTGGATAGCATTCCCAAACAATTAAAAATTGGCAGAAGATTAGTTGAAACTAAAGTATCAAAATAATAGTTTTTTGGTATCTATCTTCCTATAACCAAAATTGGCGATCGCCCATTAGTATACTACTAGGATAAATTCCATCTAATCGCAAGCCAGCTATCCGATCCGAGCCATATAATGGCATTGGTAGCCGGGTTTTTTTAATGATCCATGATGCAGTAAGGTGAGCTTTAACGTACTCTCTACAACACTTTCCCTTGATGCTTGATGTCCTTTTGAATGCACAATTGAACGCAAGGGTTGAGATAAACCAACACTTTTAGAAACCTTAGTTGGAATTAAAATCGCGGGGTGTTTTGGGACAGTATTCCTGCGGACAAACAAGGACAAATAGCAGCAATTATTCTCCCTTTAGAACGCCAAATTGTATTAAATGAAGATATACCCCAATTAAAGGGAGGATTTGGAGAATCTACCTTAGCGCATGACATTGGACATTGGGAACTTCATATCGATCAAAATGTGGCTGGTAGATTTGAGGAACGAATAAAGCAGGGTATGGAAGTTGATGTACAACCTTTTTTGTGTCGTGGAGTTAGCGGAAAACTACAAAATATTGAATGGCAAGCTCAACGATTTGCAAGCTATTTATTAATGCCTCAATACATCTTAGAGCAAGTGCAAGTAGGACGCGATTTAACCAAATTGTCACATCTTTATGCAATGGCTCACGAACTAGGTATAACCATAACTAATCTAAAAAATCGTTTAAAACACCTGAATTGGATTATTCAATCTACTCCTTCTGGTCAAATTTACTTAGGTAAAGCTGCACCTAGAAAAAACTCGTTTAAATGATAAATGCTTTTATCCTAAAAAGTTTTGATTACAAAGCATCAAAATAATTTGTTAGTTAATTACTCGTAAGTCAGTTTTAAACCTGTCGCATATTGTTTTTAGCAGGATCGAAGCCTCTAGAAAAGCGGGTAGTGTTATCGTAATAAGCGCCGCTCAAGTTTGCCCCAAAAAGCTTTGTATTTACTAATTTGGCTTGTCTGAGATTGGCTTCTGTTAGTTTCACGCCACTAAGATTTGCTCTAGTTAGGTTAGCTTTGGCGAGATTCGCACCGCTTAAGTTTGCTCCCCATAACTTTGCTCTAGCAAGGTTAGCATCGCTTAAGTCTGCTCCCCAGAGGTTGATTCCTACTAAGTTAACTCCAATCAACTTAACTCCAGTTAAGTTAGCTCCCGTAAAGTCTCTTTCTCCGGCAGTGTAGCGCTGTTTTAGTTCTTCAGCATTCATAAAATTGGGTTGCTCAAATTGCGATCGCTCTTTACTCAATTTTGTCATTAATAATCTAAGAAAGTAGCTAAATTAGAGTATACCCTTGCTGAGATAAAGCTATGGATGCGGCAACAGTTAGTTTACCTCCAACGTTGCAATTAAGTATTGATTTGACAGACGAGCAGTTTTTCCTGTTATGTCAAACTAACAGCGACTTGAGGTTTGAGCGCACCGCATCGCGAGAAATAATAATTATGCCACCCACTGGAGGCGAAACTAGCAACCGCAATAGCGAACTAACTTATCAACTCCAAGCTTGGAGTCGTCACAATAAATTAGGTAAAAGCTTTGATTCTAATGGAGGCTTTACCTTGCCCAATGGTGCAGTCCGCGCCCCCGATGCGTCTTGGCTGAAATTAGAGCGCTAGGAAGCCCTTAGAC
>JACCVJ010000588.1 GCA_013698215.1 Tatlockia sp.
GGAGCGGCGGGAGTAATGGTTTTGCCCATTTCGGTGTAGGCGTACCACAACAATGCTAGGCGATCGTCTACGCTCAGTTGGTCGAATAGAGCGATGATAGCTGGAATTTGACTGGGAACTTGAGTGCTTGAAAATATATTTTGAGCAGACTCAATTGTATAAGTCATGATTGAAACTCCAGAATTACTAACTATTTTGAAAGTTTACAAGGAAAGCTGTTTAACTTAAAAGTCGTGTCAAACTTGAAATTCTTAGCCTGTCGTTTGACGGCTAAAAAGTCTGTTGATTTGTAGCCTACAGCAAAGGTGTTTGCTAAACGTAAAAAGCGCTATCGCGCCAGCTATGTAAATGAATGTATCTTAACTAATAATTTTTGTAAAGCTATTCCAGTTTTGTTTCCCGAATCTCGATTTATAAGGTAATGATTATGCGTTCAATAAAATATTTATATACCTAAACTCTGCTAATTGAGGCAAAATATGCGTAGCGGTCAACCTGCAAAGCATAGCCGCCTCAAGCTTGGTTTAAAATCTGGGTAAGCTTGCTAAAAAACTTAGAAGTTTATATGTAAATATTCACTTAAATTTCTCACTATCTTTGCCAAATTTATTAGCTGGAACTGAGCCACCAATACCTTGTAAAACACCGCGTCCAATCAAGCCTATAGCTCTACCAAATACTTGTGTAAGCACGTAAACAACGCTGCTACCTAAAAATGCTACGGCTCCTCGCAATCGTGGAGAAATCGCATCTCTAAATTCTAGAGCTAATGTCACTACTAAACGAATACCAGTAAGCTGCTTTAATTCTTGGTTTCGCGGTGCATAAATTGATACTTTGGCAATTCCTCTGCTAGCAAGTACAAATAACTCATAACGACTTTCAAACATTAATCTTGGCTCAATAATATATTTTTTTAGGCGATATTTCCAAGATAAATTATTTCTAAATCGCTCTATTTCACGAGTAGAAATTAACTTAGTATCGTAAAAGTTTTGTTTAATTACTTCTACATCCCCTAGCTTATTTATTAAAGGTTGAATTACAGCATTAGCTAATTGAATTAGTAAGTTTTGTAAGAGAATTTCTGCTCTTGCCATTGCTTCAGGAGTAGGAGCAGAATAAGGTACATTGTCAATAACTAAAGGTGTAGAAAACAAAAAGTAAGAAAATAGCGATCGCACTAAAGGAATTTTCGGCAATATTTCAGCTTTTACAGCTTCCGCATTTTGCAACAAAAAATTAGCAATTTCTATATTTTGCCCGTCTGACTGAATAGTCGAATACTTGCCAAAAAAGCCAATTATTGCAGCTTGCCATAAATCTATTAAAATTACCTCTCGCATTTTTGGTAATTGCTCTATCTGTACTTGAGCCGTGCTTAATTGAATAATAATCCCTTCAATTTTTACTAAAACTATCTCTAGCAATTCTCGCTTTTTATCTGTTTTTAAAACATCGATTTCTAGCGGTACATCGGTTAAATTATCTAAGCTAAATTGCAATTTATCCCGAACTGAAACAAAGATATTAGGTGACGAATATTCGAGTATGCTTTGATTGTTTGACACTAAATAACTTTGTTTAACTTGTAACTTCCCGCCCTCTATAATTTGAGGATAAGTACCATTATTAATAATTTTTCGTGGCTTTAATAGCCGATTAACCAACCAACGAGAAGCTAATAATTCTCTCCTATGTCCAGCAAATATAGCTTTTTCTAATATTGTTAATCCGGGAAATTGTAATTGCGTGTTTACTTCCTGTAAAGTCCCGTCAATTTGCTGCAATCCAGACAAGCGCAGCTTTTCTTTAACTGTACTGAAGATGTTAAAGGTTGGCTCTATTGACCAAGAAAATTGTCTATTTGCTACTTGTTTAATAATAACTACTAGCTCAGAAATAGATGTGTCTTTAAAACAATAACCATCTATACCTACGGCTTTTGCTATAGATAACTGCGTAGGTTCTCTAACGGTGCTAATTAGTAATATAGGTAAGCTAGGATACAAAAATTTTATTTGCTTGCCTATTTCTAAAGCTAATATTTGATTAGTTTGGCTACTAGGCGTATTTAATGCCAAAATTACTAAATCTACCGACGTGCGATCGCTCGTTTCTAATATTTGGAGTGCAACTGTTTCGCTGTCGGCTTCTGCAACTACTGCTACATCAGCAAATTCTTCAAGTAGTACGCGCAGTCCAGTCCGATAAATCGAGTCAGGATCAATTAACAGTAGTTTGAGGATAGCATCGCTCATACGGCAATTAACCCTTGAGAAAAAATTGGAGCAAAAACTTACAACTGTTCAATTTTATTACTCCAATTCTCCAACTTTTAGTTATCTTGTTTTTGTCTGTAGCCGTAAAAGTTTATATTGTAATCAGTAATTTTTACGCCTGTTTGTAACTCAATTTGCGCTAATAAATCTGCGGGTAACTCAACCTCAACATCTAAAATTTGGTTAGTGTCCAAACAATTTACATGACTGTGAGAATCGCTGATGTTTCCATACAATCTACCATCTGAGCGTTCAATACACTCAATAATATTTTGACTAGAAAGCGCCTCTAGGTTTTGGTAAACTGATGTATGACCGATTTCTTTACCTTGGTGATTTAGGCGATCGTAAATTTCTCTTGCTGATAAGTGTTCTTTTGCTTGCCAAAGTAGCTCCAAAATAAAGCGACGTTGACGGCTCAAACGCATACCCAAATTTTGACACCGATCTACAGCATCTTCAAGGGAGCGAATTGGTTTTATTGTTGCCGCCTCTTTTTGCATAATTATAATTTATCAACCATTTTAGTAATTAAAACGTGGGTTTA
>JACCVJ010000637.1 GCA_013698215.1 Tatlockia sp.
CTTTGTATCTTGCCAAAACCTATATCTAGTAATTGACCTGCGCTCTAACAAGCGGCTTAAGCTGTTATAAATCATAATCGCTATATGTTTTATACCTAGCCTAGCATACATAATTTTGTTGACAGTATCTTATGTATGCTATAGTATACATATTAGAAGGCGATTAGCTTTTAGATTGGACACCTGAAGCTAACCGCCCATCCACTGATTCATGGACTTGAAATAATCATGACATATTGCACCGATAGAGATCAAGAGCAGCGCCAAGAACAATACGCAGCCATCGAAGAAATATACCTTTCTGGTATTAGCGACGCGGCGGACGGTCGCATTCCCCAAATGAGCGAAATATGTTACCTCCAAGGCTACGTTCAGGGAATGCACGATTATCCCAGACGTGAGGTAATACTACCAGTCATCAATCAAGAGAACAGCGAATTTCCCTTACTTTGCCATCAATGCCACTACTTAAATAATGGCAAGTGTGGGATTAAAGGAATTACTAGAAACGGCAATCAATACGCTTGTCCTAGCATCTCTGTTGATAGCCCATTTTAATTAATTCACGGCTTGGACTTATCCAAGCCTCTACCCTACACAAAGAAGCCATGAAGATTACTGAAGTTCAAACTTGCAAGCAGATTAGTTTTACTGTTGACCTAGATTTAGACAGCATTAAAACAGCTATCGATGAGTTAGATGAACTGCTCCGCGGCGATGATTTTACGGCGGATGAAGTTACTGAATGTTGCGAGCGCATTGAAGAATTAGCCACTGCTATATCTAGCGGCGTTATTAATAGGTAAAACCAAGCTTGACCGCCTATATAATAAAGGAAATAATTTGATTATATAGGCATTAATTCCACAAATAACTAACAAAAACCTCACACAAACCATGCAATTTACCCACAACAAAGCTATTATCGGAATGCCGGAAACTCCTTATCTACTTAGAGTTAATAAACAGGTAGGCTGTTTTTCCATCGGTAACATTGAACCTGGCAATATTGAAAGCGTAAATACCTACGGACGCGGCAAGTATTTAGAGTTTGCGATCGCGGCTTGTGATACTTCTTTGCACGGGAAGATTGGCAAAGTAAAGGACGATCAGCAGTACGCTTTTATTAGCGCGATCGTGACGGCTAGTGATGATTCTAGATTACCTAAAGGGCTTTTAGTTCACTTTCTTGTTTATGGTTACGAGGCGCGGTTTTTTACGATGCTGGCAGCAGAAGTTGAAACGGCTGCAATATTTGGTGGTAGCAAAGTGCAGATAATTCGGATGGTGTTTGATAGGTCGGTAAGCACTCAATTTAACAGCACGATTAAGCCCCCAACTATTTCTAGTCGGGACGCAAATAAGGACGAATTAACGCTTTTTGAAGCAGCGCAATTGATAGGGGAGAAATACCCCGCTTATCTGCCAGATGCGACGGCGCTTTATCCAATAAGTTCTGACTTCAAGACTGGGGAAGTATTATCAGGACTAACTCGGCATGGATTAGCGCCGCTATTGCCTATCAGTGAGCCGCAGAAGTTATTAGCTTAAGGAATAGCGCGATCGCACAACATAAGTGCGATCGCTTCATAGTTTATTCTGCCATCACTAAAGAAACAATGAATGCAATTACACCTATTTGGGAAACCCGAACTCCAGTTAACAAAGGTAAGACTTTTGAGATTATACGTAATGCTCAATTTCCGCTTGAAATTCCGCAACTAATTAAACCAGCTAATAAAAAACTAATAAAGCTAGTAATTCGACGCTGGACAGCTTCAGGTTTTTGGCTTGATTTTAATTTGTTAGGTAAAGGTCGAACGTGCGATTATCCTCTAAACCTTCCAGGCGTTAAAGCCGAAGAAGGTTGGGCTGAAGTTCTAGAAGCTTTGCTTAAGCTTTGCATTGTTTGCCATCGATATTCCACCGCCCTTAGACAATCATATTTTTTCCCAAATCATCTTTGGCTAGCTGTCATCAACGACTTGGTACAGCGAGATATTAATTCTGCTCTAAAGGGCGATCAGTTAAAAACGGCAACTATTAAAGGAAACCGTAACTTTATTAGTTGTCTTGAAAAAGAAAAAATGCCATCACTGCAGGATTGGGGAGACTGCGGCGATCATTCCTATCGATTATTTAAAACTGCGGTCGATCTGAAAAAACTTAGGTACAAACCAATAAAATTTACTGAGGCTTTCGAGAAGTTCATCGCTCAATATAAGCGGGATACAACAGCTTACGACCATAACGATAGGGCTAAGGCTGCTTTTGTTGAGGCAGAAGTTTTAAAAGTAAAAATAGGTAAGCGTTCTCAAGCGACAGGCTGGAAAACTCTACAACTGCCTCCCTTGCCAAGAGAATTTTGGTCAAGCCATCAGGGAGTACTCGTTGGTGAAGGACATATTGGAACTGGGTTTCAGCGATAGCAGCCGATGGATTAGGTTTTTTTAAACAAAAGATTTATTATCAACACAACAGTTCAAAACGCAATCATGCCAAGCTTTTTAGACCAAATCCAAGCAATCGATACAAGCACCCCCAAGCCAAAACAGCCTCAACTTGAGCCGCGCAGTGTGAGGCGACAGAAAGCCAGGGATGTTGCTAAGAGTGCCACCAAAAAAGTAAACCCCTCAGTAGCTTAAGGAAGCCGTTCTGAGAGGTTTGACTTTTTATTTTGACAAGGCATCTTTAAAATGCCGCCCTAATCCACCCTGAACAGCGAAGCTTTGGTGAGTGAAACTGCTCAGGATACCATCTCAATTCTTATGCAAATTCAAGACTTTGACTACAGTATCAAGAAAATCGCTGTACTA
>JACCVJ010000638.1 GCA_013698215.1 Tatlockia sp.
CTTTGTATCTTGCCAAAACCTATATCTAGTAATTGACCTGCGCTCTAACAAGCGGCTTAAGCTGTTATAAATCATAATCGCTATATGTTTTATACCTAGCCTAGCATACATAATTTTGTTGACAGTAGCTTATGTATGCTATAGTATACATATTAGAAGGCGATTAGCTTTTAGATTGGACACCTGAAGTTAACCGCCCATCCACTGATTCATGGACTTGAAATAATCATGACATATTGCACCGATAGAGATCAAGAGCAGCGCCTAGAGCAATACGAAGCCATTGAGGAAATCTATCTATCTGGCATTAGCGACGCGGCAGACGGTCGCTTTCCCCAGATGGCAGAAATCATCTATTTACAGGGTTATTGCCAAGGGATGCTTGATTATCCCAGACGCGAGGTGATGCTACCAGTAATCAATCAAGAAATTGAAGAATATCCTTTAGTTTGCCATCAATGCCAACACTTAAATAATGGCATTTGTAGTCTTAAATCTATTCCTAGAAATAGCAATAGTTATGCTTGTCCTAGCATTTCTTTTAATTGCCCATTTTGAAGCAGCCGCACGTTAATTAAAGGCTTGGAGTTATCCAAGCCTTTACCCCTACAAAAAGAAGCCATGAAAATTACTGAAGTCCAAACTTGCAAGCAAATTAATTCTACTGTTGACCTAGATTTAGACAGTATTAAAGCCGCAATTAATGAGTTAGATGAGATGCTCCACGACGATGATTTTAATGCTAATGAAGTTACTGAATGTTGCAGTCGTGTTGAAGAATTAGGCCAGGCTATCTCTAGCGATATTATTAACAGGTAAAAAACAAATAAATAGCCTACATGATAAAGCAAAAACGTTAATTATATAGGCGACAAACTCCACAAATTACTAATCAAAACAAACACACAAACCATGCAATTTACCCACAACAAAGCCATTATTGGAATGCCTGAAACTCCCTACCTACTGAGAGTTAACAAACAGGTAGGCTGCTTCTCAATTGGGAACATAGAGCCGGGAAACATTGAGAGCTTGAATACTTACGGGCGGGGCAAGTTTTTAGAGTTTGCGATTGCTGCTTGCGACACCTCTTTATACGGTCGCATTGGCAAAGTAAAGGACGATCAGCAGTACGCTTTTATATCGGCTGTTATTACGGCTTCAGACGATTCTAGACTACCAAAAGGGCTTTTAATTCACTTCCTCGTCTACGGTTATGAAGCAAGATTTTTCACAATGCTGGCTGCTGAAGTTGAAACTGCTGCAATATTCGGCGGTAGCAAGGCGCAGATAATTCGGATGGTTTTTGACAGGTCAGTTTCAACTCAGTTCAACAGCACGATTAAGCCGCCAACAATTTCTAGTCGGGATGCGACAAAGGATGAATTAACCTTATTTGAAGCAGCACAAATAATAGGCGAAAAATACTCTAGTTACTTGCCTGATGCGACGGCGCTTTATCCTATAAATGCTGACCCCAAGACTGGAGAAGTATTAAGCGGACTTACCCGCCATAGATTAGCGGCGCTCTCGCCTATTCAGGTAGAGCAGAAGCTATTAGCTTAAGGGATAGTGCGATCGCGTAAACTTTAGCGATCGAGCTTTTTATCTCTAGCTGTAGCGAAGATACGCGCCAAATCACGGAAAGTCGCACCTTTAACTCGTCCTAACATTAAACCCCTCATCAATAGTTAAAAACCCCAGTAAGTGAGATAGAGAGATGAACAAGAAGCAAATAAATCAAAGAGTAACTATTAGGCATCAAGAGGAACTTACATTGTTGCAAGAGCATAGGCAAATGATATCCGCAGTTAAGCAGTTACCAAGTAGCCTATTTATTGCTCGAACACAAGATCAAAAAATTTGGCTCAAAGATAGAAAAAACTTTTGGGTTTGGATGGGGTTGCGCTTAAATTATTTACAACTTAAGCAATTGGGATTTCAACCTGTAGACCCTATAGATAATCCCGACTTTGACCCGCGACAGCGAGAATCTCTTGACTTATTTAGTTCTTACCTGTTCCAAATACTACAAGTAATTATTAAAGGTTTCTCCTTCATTAAGGATGCTGCTAGCCATGAGAAACGGGATTTTCCTTTTAATAATGCTAGAGAGTTATTTATAGAAATCTGCCGTGATTGGGTTAAATCTGGCTTAGAAGATGCATTTATTGAAGGTATAGATAGAGGGAGCGAACTCAAACAAGTTCGTACCGCTTGGACGACTATAAGTAAGTTCTATAGGGGGAGACTTAGCGAAGACTATACAGGTAAATCAGTCTGCAAAAATGAATTAAACGAAGAACAAATTCTTTCAGACTTAAAGAACAGTGATTGGTTCGGCTTTTGGCAATTTGCTGTCTTTAAACACCGCTTTCAAGAATTACGAGAACCTTGGAAAGAATTTCTTAAAACACACAAAAATCTTTGTAATTTTATCCACGAAACTAAGCCTAAAGAAGGTACGACCTTGAAAATGTTGAAGTGGAATTCAGGATATGCAGTTCACTCTGATACCAACAGCCCTGCTAAATTTAACGATTCTTTACATTTCTTAACGCCTGAGTGACTTTTTCAAAGTCATAAGTTTTTATATGACTATGAGATAAGCACCTCTTTGATAAATATGCTTTTTTAACCAATACTATGCCCAAATTTTTAACTATCAATCATGCCAAGCTTTATAGCGCAAATTCAAGCGCTCGATACTGCGATCGCACAAAATACGCGATCGCTCAAGCAAAAAACCAGTGATGATGTTGTTTCAGCATCAAAATCTCTGCGATCACCCACAGTGTCGAATAATTTAGTTAAGTCAAATTAAGAAAAGGTAGTCTGCTTTGCCTATTCATTTAATTGCTAATTGCTGCTGATGATTCCGCCCCGTGTTTATGTAGACAAAATCTCTGATTAAACTTTCCGCGCCACAGAAAACCAAAAAATAACTTACTGCTACGTTAACAAGGAATTAGCAATTAATAAATAGATAGAGCAGAACTACCTGAAAACAAACATTCAGGAGTCCCAGAAATGCAAAAACCCCCAGAAGCAATGGAGGTTAAGTGGTGGAAAAAATCCTTTGATACAATTGCACTGCATTCCGCAATACAAATCAAGCCCTCACAACAGCAGCGATCGCGCATCGCGCAGCAACCAAATGAAAGCTTAAAAACCTACCCGCCCCTGCCCGAACATTTAGACAGATTAATCGATCAGCCCTGGAATAACGAGGCAAGCCTACTGATTGATTTGTGGTTGTGGTGTGTCGAGCAGGAATTTGAAATAGTTGAGGGTGAGTATTAATGCTTACCCCAAAACATCAGTACGAGTTAAACAATAGCGGCATTGACCCAGACATCGCCCAGTTAAACTTCAAAAGCTTAGAAGGTTCAGCCTTTCATGAACGCCATCACTACTCAGAAAAACTAGAACGCACTAATACTGGCCGACTTGGTTCAAAGTATTTATACAGATCATCTCACTGCGAAGCTGGGGTTTTGTATTGTTCTGGACTTGACCCCCTGAACAACTGGCAGTCGATGGCGTGGGGCGCTTCAAAGCCCGATCACCCTAGAGAAGATTATCAAAAGCCAGGGAAATTTATTAAATACGAACACCCTCCCCTGGTTGAGACGCGGACGTTTTTCCTCCGAGTCTCGCTTTCAATCTGGAAGAAAATTGCTAAACGCTACAAATTAGCCTTGCCAGAGAACATTATCGTTGACAGCAACGGCGAGGCGTTAGGATTTTGGGCATGGGTATTAAATAATCCAAAAATATCCATAACTATTTGTGAGGGGGCAAAAAAAGCTGCCTGTTTGCTTTCTGCTGGATTCGTTGCGATCGCCTTGCCTGGGATTTATGGCGGTTACAGGAGCAAGGATAGTCAAGGCAATAAAATCGACCCGTACCTAATTCCAGATTTAAGAGTGATCGCTCAAAAAGAGCGACTCATTTCCATCTGCTATGATCATGACCTAAAACCTTCGACTATCCGCAACGTCAATATTGCCATCAGCCAGTTAGGGCGGCTATTTCAAGCATCTGGATGTGACGTTAAAGTAATTAGTCTTCCTGGTACAGAAAAGGGCGTTGATGATTTTATCCTAGCGCGAGGCGTTGAGGCATTTGAAAAGCTTTACGACTCTGCCCTGCCTTTGATTTTGTGGCGAACTAGCCTGTTTAATCAACTAACCTATGAACCTAACAAAATTGTTTCAACTAAATATTTAGGAAGTATTGATGTCCCTAATAATGCAAAGCTGGTTGCGATTAAAGCGCCCAAGGGTAGCGGTAAAACTGAGGCGATCGCTCAACTTTGTCAAGAAGCCTACCAAAACGGACAGGCTGCAATTGTGTTGACCTATCGGCAGCAGTTAGGCAAAGAATTGGCACGACGGTTTAAATTACCTTATAAAACTGAAGTCCACCAGACACCAGAAGGGAAGCTTTACGGATTTTCCCTGTGTGTCGATTCTGCTCACAGCCGAAGCGAAGTCGGGTTTAGAGGTGATAGCTGGGGCGATGCTTTAGTCATCGTTGATGAATGCGAATCGATAGTCTGGCACACGCTCAACAGTAGCACCTGTACTAAAAATCGCTTGTCTATCCTTAAAGAACTTGAAACATTATTTACTGAAGCATTAAGCAATAATTCTCTAGGTCGGGTTATCCTCGCGGATGCAGACTTAACCGATTTAAGTATTGATTTTGTGAAGGGAATAGCGGGGGAGGATGACTTACAGCCCTACCTGGTTTTAAGTGAATATAAGAACGAAACTGGCACCGAGGTTTTCAGTTATCAGAGTTCGGCGGCATTGTACTTGAAATTGAAACAGGAGCTAAAGAGCGGCGGTAAACATTTTGTACTTACTGCTGGGCAGAAAACAGGCAGTAAATGGGGGACTCAAAATCTTCAGAAGGATTTGCAAAAACAATTTCCTGAGAAGAAAATTCTTGTTATTGACAGGGACACCGTAGCAGACCCCAACCATCCTGGCTATGGCTGCATTGACAACTTAAACGAAGTCTTACTTCAATACGATTTAGTCATTTGTAGTCCGGTGATTGAGAGTGGCGTTTCCATAGACCTCTACAATCGCTTTGCGGCAGTGTGGAGCTTTTCGCCTGGAGTTGTCCCAACGAATAATGTTCGTCAAAGCCTTTTTAGATTAAGAGATTTTAAAGTTCCTCGGCATATCTATATGTCAGAGCGCGGTTTGCCGACAAGTTTTATCGGCAACGGGGCAGTGTCCATTACTGCATTGCGAGCCGGGGAATTTAAAAAGGCTCAAGCTAATTTCAACTGCTTACTAAATGCTGGAATTACTGTCGATGAGTCTGGCAGCGTTGAAAGCAATGCGATTGCTCTAGAAATTTGGCTGAAAATGGCTTGTCGTCATAATGCTGGCTGCCATCAATACAGAAAAACTATTTTGGCAGATTTACAAGCCGAAGGTTGTCGAATTATAGAGGTAGATTCTGACCTTAATAAGGAAGACGAAAAAGCGCTGTCCGAAGCCATGAGTGAGTCTAGAGACGAGCTTACCCTAAAGGAGGCACAACAGGTAGTTCTAGCAGAAGCTCCAGCCTCGCAAATCGAGTATGAGGCACTTAAAAAGAAAAAAAGTAAAACCCTAGAGGAGCGCCATTCAGAGGCTAATTACGAAATCAAAACTCGTTATCTAGCCAAACCTACCGTAGATATTGTTCTCAAGGATTGGGACGGCTGGTATCCCCAACTGCGACTGCATTACTACTTGAGCGTTGGCAATCAATATTTAAGCAGTCGCGACGCGAAAAAGTTCGCAGACCTTGCGACGGACGGGCGATCGTGGATTCCTGATACTAACCGCGCCCTGCTATCAAACAAAGTCAAGGCACTAAAAGCTTTAGGAATAGATAAGCTTTTAACTCCTGGCGTTGACTGGACTGCTGATAGCCCAGAAGTGCAGCAGATTATTGAAAAAGCTTTACTTTGCGACAAAGATATCAAACTGTTTCTGGGGGTCACAGTACGTGCTAACAATTCCCCAATGGCGATCGTTCAAGAACTTCTTAACCAGACAGTAGGATTTAAACTTAGCCAACCCCCGAAGGGAGAAACTCAGTTTATTGAGAAAGGAATCGATAGCCAGGGCAAGCGAGAAAGAGTGAGGATTTATAACTTTATATTTCCTGACGATAGGGGAGAAGTTTTCGACCGTTGGCTCTTACAAGATGCTGGAGTTTCTGTACGAGAATCTGTATCAAGTTGCGAACAAATGGATCACGAAAACCCTATAGATCTATATAAAGGTTTTCGTGATCCATATTTTACTGATCCATCCCTCCAACTAAGGGAAAGATCGGCTGCACAGGAATCTGTATCAAGTTGCGAACAAATGGATCACGAAAAAACTGTATCAAGTTGCGAACAAATGGATCACGAAAACCCTATAGATCTATATAAGGGTTTTCGTGATCCATATTTTACTGATCCATTTCCCCAAGTAGTTCAAGAGGAAGCTCCCACTACAATAGAGCAGGTAAATTTGGCGATTTGGGGCGCACTTCGGCAATTGCGAGACCCTGGGCAGAAGATTATTCAAACTGCGATCGCTCAAATTGTCGGAGTAAGCCAGGGGTGCATTTCCCAGTCTAAAAAAATATTACAAACGCTAATAGAGGA
>JACCVJ010000640.1 GCA_013698215.1 Tatlockia sp.
GATGTTGCAGTGCAACGTCTCTACATTTATTAGACGTTGCAGTGCAACGTCTCTACATTTATTACGCCCCAGGTTGTGTTGTAACTAATTCCGAAGGCAATCGCCTAAAGGCAATCCGTTCGTTTTCAACATCCACAAAAACAGTATCGCCATCATGAAACTCGCCTCGTAAGATCGCTTTAGCAATTTGGGTTTCTAACTCTTTTTGAATTGCTCGTTTAAGCGGACGCGCACCAAATACGGGATCGTAGCCCACTTCTGCCAAAAAGTCTAAAGCAGAATCGGAAAGTTTTAACGATATTTTGCGATCGCTTAATCTTTCGGCTAGTCTCACTACCTGCAACTGCACAATTTGGCGTAACTCTTGTTTTTGCAAAGCGTGGAAGATAATTGTTTCATCAATACGGTTGAGAAATTCAGGGCGGAAACTCCCGCGCATTGCTTCCATTACCCGCCGATACATCTCATCGTATTGAGAATCATCGCCAGCTAAGTCAAGAATATATTGCGAACCGATATTGCTAGTCATAATAATGATGGAGTTTTTGAAATCCACCGTATGACCTTGAGCATCAGTAACGCGCCCATCATCGAGAATTTGTAGCATGATGTTAAATACATCAGGGTGCGCTTTTTCGATTTCGTCAAACAAAATTACGGCGTAAGGACGGCGGCGCAAGGCTTCAGTTAGTTGCCCCCCCTCGTCGTAACCGACATACCCTGGAGGCGCACCAATCAGCCTAGAAACGGCGTGTTTCTCCATGTATTCCGACATATCAATCCGAACTAGCGCTTCTTCAGTGTCGAACAAGTACGCCGCCAAAGCTTTAGCAAGTTCTGTTTTACCTACCCCTGTGGGCCCAAGGAAAATAAAACTAGCTGTAGGACGATTGGGATCGGCAAGTCCGGCGCGCGATCGCTGAATGGCATCAGCAACGGCGGTAACGGCTTCGTTTTGACCGATAACACGCTGGTGCAACTCGTCTTCTAATTGCAGTAATTTATCTTTTTCCGATTCCACTAGCTTGCTAATGGGGATACCCGTCCACTTAGAAATAACTTCGGCAATGTCGGATTCTGTAACTTCTTCTCGCAGCAAAGATTGACCGCTAGTTTGCGCTTGGCTTAGTTGGGTTTCTGCTTCTTGCAATTGCCGTTGCAACTCGGTTAATGTGCCATATTTTAGCTCGGCGGCTTTATTGAGATCGTAGTCTCTCTCGGCTTGCTGAACTTCGACGTTAACGCGATCACTATCTTCTTTGATTTTCTGAATTTTAGAAATTACATCTTTTTCCGATTGCCATTGAGCGCTCATTGCTCTTTGACTTTCTTTGAGATCGCCAAGTTCTTTTTCAATTCTTTCTAGCCTTTCTTTAGAAACGGCGCTAGTTTCTTTTTGCAGCGACAACCGCTCCATTTCTAACTGTAAAACCTTGCGATCGATTTCATCCAATTCTTCTGGCTTAGAAGTGATTTCCATTTTCAGCTTGGCGGCGGCTTCGTCTACGAGATCAATCGCTTTATCTGGCAAAAAGCGATCGCTAATATAGCGATTAGATAGCATAGCAGCCGCAACTAAAGCACTATCAGAGATTTTCACCCCGTGATGAACTTCGTAACGCTCCTTCAATCCGCGCAAAATTGATACAGTATCTTCAACATTCGGCTGCTCAATATACACCTGTTGAAAGCGTCTTTCTAAAGCCGCATCTTTTTCAATGTACTTGCGGTACTCATCTAAAGTCGTCGCACCAATACAACGCAATTCTCCCCGCGCCAGCATGGGTTTAAGCAAGTTTCCCGCGTCCATTGCGCCTTGAGTTGCACCCGCACCAACTACAGTATGAATTTCGTCAATAAACAGAATAATATTACCGCGCGATTCTGTCACTTCTTTAAGTACAGCTTTTAACCGCTCCTCAAATTCTCCCCGAAATTTAGCACCCGCAATCAACGAACCCATATCTAAACTAATGAGTTTGCGATCGGTGAGAGATTGGGGTACATCACCCGCTACAATCCTTTGTGCTAGTCCTTCAGCGATCGCAGTTTTACCTACACCGGGTTCGCCAATTAATACGGGGTTATTTTTGGTACGGCGTGACAAAATTTGAATTGTGCGGCGAATTTCATCATCGCGTCCAATTACGGGATCGAGTTTACCTTGCTTGGCGGCTTCTGTAAGGTCGCGTCCGTACTTTTCCAGTGCTTCGTATTTGCCTTCTGGACTTTGATCGGTCACTTTTTGACTCCCACGAATTTCTTTAATAATATTTTTGAGCTTAGTTTCATCAGTACCAAATTCTCTAATCAAGCTTTTGCCAAAGCGCTCGTCTTTGACGTAACCCAATAGTAGATGTTCGATAGAGATAAAGTCATCGCCAAATTCTTTACGGTAGATTTCGGCGCGATCTAGCAGTGTATCTAGGCTACGTCCCACATAGACGTTATCGCTTCCCGACACTTTCGGCTGTTTTTGAATAAATTGGTCAGTGCGATCGCGGAGTTTTTGCATATTTACTCCAGCTTTCGTCCAAATACTATTAGCTAAACCGTCTTGCTCTAAAAGAGCTTTCATCAAATGTTCGCTTTCGATTTGTTGCTGGCTGTTAGCTTTAACTATATCGGGAGTACGAGAAATCGCTTCCCAGGATTTTTCTGTAAATTGGTTGGGGTTTGTTGGTTGCATAGTCTTTATGAAACCGCCTTAAGTGCGTCAAGGTAGGATGATAAAAATTTCTCTATCTACTCATTGTATGAATAGATAAGTTTTTGGTGGATCGGCGATCGCCCATCACTAGAGGCGTATTTCCACCCAAAGGAGTTTTAATTTAAGTCTGCATCGATGCCAAAAGGGCGAAATACTGCTACCTCGTTGATTTTTGCAGATAAAGCGCGATCGCCAAATTATTATTAGTTTCTCTGAGACAAAAGATTTTTTAC
>JACCVJ010000644.1 GCA_013698215.1 Tatlockia sp.
AGCCAAGACTCCTAAGTCTAGCTGAACTTCGAGGTTAATGTAGGTGAAAGCCCTACCCGCTAAACTCAAGCGTGACTCCTTAACTGCCCCTACCGAACAAGCTCGATACTTGTAGAGTAAAGCGGGGAACAGGGCGCAATCAGACAGCCGTTGGGGGGTGACACTGGCGCTAACAGGGAGTTCCTAAGACTAAAACAGATTCTAGAAAAGTGACCTAGTTAGTGGCAGGGCGCAACATAACCAACCCTGACCAAGCCAGAGATTAGTATCCCGCCGAGTCTATGAAATAACATCGGCACGAGTAAGGGGTTCTGGCGGTCAAATTGAATCAGTCTAAGGGAACAATCAATCAACTTTGAGGAACGAATAAAAACGGTTTGCAGGTCTAGGACTTCGTAACCCTAGTAGGTCAGACGAGCGACGGAATCCCTCAAACCGGGTAGGATGCGGCGTAATTGCTGCAAGGTTCAAAGACAACACTTTTTGGAGTAAGAGCATGGTTAGACACGGCGACAACGCTAGTGAACTTTGGAAGAATCTACCCTGGAAGAAATTTCGGAGAGATTTATTCCGCCTACAAAAGAGAGTGTTCAAAGCAGTTTCAGTTGGAGACAAGCGCAAAGCTAAGTATCTACAGAAACTTATCTTGAAGTCCAAAACAGCTAGATATCTGGCTATTCGGCAAGTAACTCAGTTAAATGCTGGTAAGAAAACGGCGGGCGTTGACGGCAAAGCGTCCCTCAGTTTTGAGGAACGCTTTGCCTTAAGTGAAGAACTTAAGGCAAACGTTAACACATGGGTTCATAAAAAGCTACGTGAAATTCCTATCCCTAAAAAGGATGGGACTACGCGAATGCTAAAAGTTCCCACCATTGCAGATAGAGCTTGGCAATGCCTCGCAAAATATGCGCTTGAACCCGCTCACGAAGCAACTTTTCACGCCAGGAGCTATGGATTTAGGACGGGTCGCTCGGCACATGATGCCCAGAAGATTCTGTACAACAACCTGCGCTCATTCTGCAACGGAATAGATAAGCGAGTCATTGAACTTGATATCGAAAAATGTTTCGACCGGATTAACCACTCATCCATCATGGAAAGACTCATTGCCCCCTTGGGCATCAAGACAGGGATTTTTCGCTGTCTTAAAGCAGGAGTTAACCCAGGATTTCCCGAACAAGGAACGCCGCAAGGTGGAGTCGTTAGCCCATTATTAGCAAATATCGCCTTAAACGGAATCGAGAGCATCCATAGCTACAAAAGTTATGGAGAAATAGTGGAACCATCAATTCGTTATGCGGACGATATGGTAATCATACTCCGACCACAAGACGATGCTGAACAAATACTTGCACAAATCAGTCAATTTCTAGCAGAACAAGGACTAAAAGTAAGTGAGAAGAAAACAAGACTAACCGCTACGACAGATGGGTTCGATTTCCTTTACGACAGATGGGTTCGATTTCCTTGGTTGGCGCTTTAAAGTGCAAAACAACGGAAAGTTTAGATGCGTCCCCTCAGTGGACAATTTCAAAGCTTTTCGTCAGAAAGTAAAACACGTCGTCAACAACAGTAACTATGGTGCGAAGGAAAAAGCTGAAAAATTAGCTCCCATCGTTAGAGGGTGGCGGAATTACCATCGCTTCTGTAAGATGGACGGGTCTAGGAACTCGTTATACTTCATCGAAACAAGAGCGTTTAGGGTATTTAATAAGGAAACTAAACAGAATCGCTACACTAGCAAATCATTGTTAGATAAAGCTTTTCCCGCAGTTCCTTACTCCGAAAATAAACACATCAACGTCAAAGGGAATAAATCACCCTATGACGGTGATTTACCATACTGGAGCGAACGAAATAGTAAGCTCTACGACGGTACTACCTCTAAAGTCTTAAAAAGGCAAAACCATTCATGTGCCAGATGTGGATTAAAGACTACATCCGAGGAGCGAGTAAACTTGCACCACAAAGATGGAAACCACCATAACTGGAAACAAAATAATCTGGAAGCTCTACATGAGTCATGCCACGATTACATACACATGGGCAAAAGGCGAAAGCTGAATTGAATCGGGAGCCGGATGAGGTGAAAGCTTCACGTCCGGATCTAACAGAGAGGGGCGGAGCATTATAGCTCCCCTCGACTCTACCATATTCATCACACCACTGGATATCGCTGGGTACAAAATTATGGACCAGAACTAGATAAGCGTTGCCGCCCCCACTTGCGCCCCACAAACGATTCGTGGAGAGTGGACGAAACATATATTAAAGTCAA
>JACCVJ010000661.1 GCA_013698215.1 Tatlockia sp.
TAACTGGTGGCTTAGGTTTAGCACTATTGCAGCTAGATTTTGTACCAAGACTTCCATCGGTGGCAGTCTTTTTGTCGTGGCAATGTCGATGGAGTAGTTGCCAGTTATTGTAGGCGTTCTTTCCACCCAAGGATGTAGGAACTATGTGGTCAACTTCTGTCGAGTCTCCATCTTTGAAGTAGTTATCACAGTGGACGCATTTCCCTTTTTGCCGTTTAAGCAGCGTGGCTACTCTTGTAGACACTTGGGGATGATTACCCATTCTTGTACTCCAGTAAATCAAATCACCGTCATAGGGGGAAGCTGCCCCTTTTACTTTTACATAGCGTTTTATTTCGGTGGAGCTATGCTGTATTAGCCTTAGAGGATTAGTACCCTCCCTAGTTGCGAACACCCAGTTATTGCTTTCTACAGTTTTAAAGTATTTGCGACTTATCCACCCTCTGTTTTTGTTTCTATGACGATGACGACCCCATTTAAGCAGCTTAAAAACAACTAAATGCCATAGCCTTTCAAATACTTTCTGGCTAACGACAGTGGAGAAGTAATTGCACCAACCCCGTATAATAGGGTTAAGTTTACTAATTAGGGTCGCTTGGTCTAACCCGCGCGACTTATTTATTACTTCTGACACTTTTCTATAGTGTCTTTTCTGGCTTTCTTTATTGGGGGTGATAATAGTCTTAAACCCTAGTAATCCACCTCTATGACTCCCTGAGTTGTATTTTCCTACAGGAAATTGTCTGACGTTAAACCCTAGAAAGTTAAACCCCGGTTCAACGCTATCTAATTTGTTCAGGGTGTGAGAAAGTTCCGTCTTACTAGGTTTTAATTCTAATCCAATGCCACTTAACCACTTCTCTATCTCCGTTTTACACAGTTTTATGACTTTGAGATTCTCATGAAGAATGACAAAATCATCTGCGTATCTAATAAGTGAAATCGACTTTAGCTTATCTCTAACACTCAATTGGGTGTTATCAGGTCGCTTGATATCGAATTTTGGGGCTAGACCCATAATCAATTCCTCCATTCCATGTAAGGCAACATTTGCAAGTAGAGGTGATAAAACCCCGCCTTGTGGTGTACCTTCATTGGTTGGGAACAGCTTGTTTCCGTCCATAACACCAGCTTTTAGCCAAGCTCGGATTTGTTTCCGTAGGGTTGGATAGGTATTTAGTTTTTGGAGAAGTACATTGTGATTAATACGGTCAAAGCATTTACTGATGTCGGCATCCAACACATATTTGGATTTTTGTTTTACCGCAGCGAATATTGCTCCAATCGCATCGTGGCATGAACGCCCTGGTCTGAACCCATAGGAATTTGGTTGTTCGGGTAGGAAGGAGGTGTCACCACCTCCGAAACCCCCCTAAGAACGTAGCGTGACAGTTTCCCATCACTACGCTCAAGTCTCACTTCTAGCTCTTTTTCTTGGATTTTGAATGTTCCTGTTTATGGCATATAGAGTGCAGATGGATGAGGTTGTGGGTGTCATCCCTACCCCCATCTTTCACAGGAACTATGTGGTGGATTTCCAAATTTTCCCCGTTAAGTAAAGGTTCTCCGCAGATTGGACATGTCCAGTCTTGGTCTTGGGCGATGATATAGTATTTACTACCTTTTGACCATCTGATTTTACCCATTCGTTTGTTTCGGTTCACCCAATACTCACGTAGGTCGGGATTATCTGGTGAGGCTTTTCCCTTTACCTTGATGTGCCGTACAATTGGCGTTGAAGCAACTCCGTATAGCTTTAACCAAACGGGGTTGTCGCGTCGGTCTTTACTTTTGTGGGCAAAGACCCATTTCCTTGTACCAATTTGGGGAAAGTACTTGTCCTTTATCCATTTTGTAGATTTGCGAGGGTGTCTTCGTTTAGCCCAACGCCAGAGGTATTGCCAGACACGGTGGTCTACGTATTTGAAGATTTCCTTGCTGACTCCACCTCGATAATAATTAGCGAATCCTCGGAGAATGGGGTTCAGGTGGTAGATGATTTGTTCCTGTTTTGCGCCATTTAGGGATTTGACCAATTCACCGATTCTCTTGCAGAATGCAAGTACCTTTGATTTGGCAGGCTTAAATAAAGCCTTACCTTTATATGTACGCAGATTGAATCCCAGGAAGTCAAAGCCATCTTCAGTGTGAACTATTCGTGTTTTCTCCGCGCTTAATTCTAAGTTGCGCTCTTTTAGCCATGTCTCGATTACCTTTTTCGCCTCCAGGATATATTCCTTGGAGTGTGCTGTGAGTCGGGTAGGGCAGGGGCATTGCTGCCCTTTTCCCCCCTAGAAACCGGACTTACAAGTTTCCAAGTATCCGGCTTGAGCAATCTACCAGGCTATTTTTCCCATGAATTTGCTGGTGGCAATATAGGTGGAGTAGACGAAGGTTGTTGTAAGTGTCCTTACCTCCTTCTTTTTTGGGTTTGACATGATGTAGATGTAGCTCCTCCCCGTTGTATAGGGATTCTCCACATCTAAGGCATTGATGGTCTTGCACTTTGGCGATTTTTTGTCGGGATTTATTTCTTAGGTCTTTCACCTTCTTTTTCTCCCGTTCTCTCCAGTAATCCCTTAAATCGGGGTTATCGGGAGAGAATATGCCTTTAACCAGGGTGTGTCGCTCAATGTCGAACCAACTGAATTTCAGTATGTGTGTCCCCTGGTTTTTGTCACCGAATACCCATTTATCACGGCGGTGGAGATTGAGGCTACCGAAATAGCGTTTTTGTCTCCACTTCCAACCCTTTTTTGGGTGCATTCTCTTAGTGTGTCGTTTGGCTCTGATAAACATCCACTGGTCTAAACCAGAGAAGATTTCTTTAGAGACTCCAGTACGGAAGTAGTTAGCCCAGCCTCGAATTACTGAGTTCAGTTTTCTGAGTAGTTCTAACAACCTGAATCTGGTAGGAGACAACCAAATCTCCCTAAGTTTTGCCCGTACTTTCTGCACTGACTTGGTGCTAGGCTTTGTGAGTAATTTCCATCCTGTAGCAGTGTTGGAGTCTCGATAGTGCCTAATATGAAAGCCAAGGAAGTCGAAGCCAACAGTCAGATGTTTTATGCTAGTTTTTTCAGGAGAAATTTTAAGTCCCCTTTGTGCCAGCCATCCTGCGATTACTTCTATGCACTGGAGTGCATCTTCTTTAGTTTCACAAAATACGCAAAAATCGTCGGCGTACCGAACGACTATGCGCTTGCCGATGGATTGTCCTCGGTAATCATATTTGATTCCTAGAGCTTCTTCCATTCCGTGCAGTGCAATATTAGCCAAGAGGGGGCTGACGATGCCGCCTTGTGGCGTACCGTGTTCTGTTTCTTGGAAGACCCCTTTTTCCATGACTCCCGATTTCAACCACTGGTAGATCAACTTCCTTGAAGGAAAGTTGCCAATGCATTTCATTAGGTATTCATGGTCGATGTTATCGAAACAACCTTGGATATCAGCGTCTACTACCCATTTCTTTCGCTTGTTAGGGCGACATATACCATAGATTTTCTCTATAGCATCATGGGCGCTTCTGCCGGGGCGGAATCCATAACTTGACCCTTCAAACTGGGCTTCCCAGCATGGCTCCAAGGCATTCTTAACGATTGCTTGAAGACATCTGTCTATAATGCTAGGGATTCCAAGAGGGCGTTTCTTACCGTTCGGCTTAGGAATTTCGACCCGCCTTGATGGTAGTGGCTTCCAGGGAATAAATTTTCCCAGGGTATCCACTAATACACCTCTCGCTTCTGGAGTCAGTACCAGAAGTTTGTCTACTCCGGGAGTGTGTTTGCCAGAGTTTTGTTGTGTTACTCTCCTCACTGCTAGCAGAGTATTCGAGTAACACTTCATTATTAGCTTTTGAAGACTACGAACTTTTTTCCAGTTTTGCTCACGGGTAGCTCTGAAGATTCTCTGTCTCAGATTTCTCACTACACGGTTGGAGTAGCGCCAATTGACGCGGTTCCAGTTGGTAGTTTCCTTGGTTACGTTTACAGTTGCCTGCATCTAACTTTTTCCTTTGGTTTCGATTTCTTTACAAGTGAACTTCAGAAAGATTACCTGCTGCACGTCAGCACCCTTTCAGGTTAGGCATTTGCCCTATCCGCCAGGTTATTGTTTTCCTTTGTCTTTCGACGTGGCAGCGTTTTGCTTTTTGCAGCTTCCTTATCCCGCTAGGGGGTTAGGGTTGCCTTGCGGCTTCCTTACTGAATGCGGATGCATTCAGACCCTATCGGGGTTACTTCGTTCCGCATGGATTGAGATCCGTTGTGGGTGGGGTTCCTTTCTTTACTCCGGGGCTAGGTGTCCGCACATCCATGTCATAAAGCATGAGTGCCAAGTTGCCCATTCTGCCGTATAAGTCACGTACGACAGTTCGACGTCACGAAGCTTGAAAAAGGTTCACTATACGTTAACCCGTCCACATCTTCCCCTTGCCTCCCTTTCAAGATGTGACTACCTACTCAGGTTTGGCTTTCCCTCTAGCTGTGAAACACCAGAATTACTCCTAATGCCCCTTCGGGTGGGGACGGCTTTGTTGGACACTTAGCCGGAGAGTTATCATATGAGTCTCTCACTCAAACCATGCGACATCGAATCGCACCTATAAAATCATCAGCGTAGCGAATTATTCCCATACCTTCAGGAGTAATTCTTCCTGCTGGTTTCCCTTTACGAGGTCTGCGATAGGGTATAGCTCTTACTGCCTCTTCTAAACCGTGAAGTCCGATGTTAGCAAGTAGCGGGCTAATAGTTCCACCTTGGGGAGTTCCTTGGATGGTTTCGTTAAACGTCCCTTTATCCATGAAACCGGATTTTAGCCACATTTTAATGAGTTCTCGTCCTGGGATATTGCCTATAGAGTTCTCAATGTGACTGTGAGAGATGTTGTCAAAGAAACTAGATATATCAGCGTCTAGAACCCATACATCTCCTTGCTGGCTCTTTCCACTCGCACAGATTCTTACGAGTGATTGTTCGATAGCATCAGCGCAACATCTTCCAGGACGGAATCCGTAAGAGTGTTCGCTAAAGAGTGTTTCCCATTCGGGTTCTAGAAGGTTTTTGAATACTGCTTGCATGACTCTATCTCTTACGGTGGGTATGCCGAGAGGACGTTTCTTTCCGTTGGATTTAGGTATATATATCCTTTTTGTAGGCTTAACGATGTGAGCCGTGTGTGCCATTTCCAAGAAAAGTTTTACGCGCTGCTGGGGTGTGTTGATTACCTCCTTGTCGACCCCAGCCGTTCGCTTTCCGGTGTTAACCTGCGTAATTTGTCTAATACAAAGCAGTAGGTTTGATTGACTTCGTAACATTAACTTTTGTAGCCTCCGTAAACTACGCCAGTTACCAAGATTTCGGGCGCGAAAGATTCTGTAACGCAAATTCTTCACAACTTTGATTGCTTTTCGCCAGTTAACCTGGTTCCAGTTCTCCAGCCGCTTATTCTCTCCATTTATTAAGCGATGTCGCATAATATCCAACTTGTAAGAATAATTATGTTTTCTTGTTAGATGTCTCTTTCGCATGAGACCAAGAGTACGTCTGCTTTCCTTTCGGTCACGGGCAAATTTTGAACCCGTATCCTAACGATTACAGTTAGGCGTTCGCTTCTTACCCCTTCCTACTCCCTCCATAGAGTTGTACCTTCCTTACGGTTGGTCTACTTGAGATATCGACTTTCTCAAGACTTTGTAGGGGTTTTTCTGTTGTATCGGTTGGTTTTTATGCGTTCGGTAGGTGGTGATTATTCTGCGGTGGGAGTTAGGTTCACACGTATATATGAAATTCGAGCATACATACCACCCACGATAGAACCCTTAATCAGCCTTATTTGGGTTCTTGAAGCATGACGCAGTTTAAACATCACTTTGCTTTTGCTCACCATTGAACGCTCCCTCTAGCTCCTATACCGCTTTTAGGCTAGTAGTATAGGCTACATTCGTCGCTTGCATATTCTGGTCAGATTGCTCCTTCCTTCTAGCGGGGCTACTGAGGGTAGTCCGGTTACGCGAGGGTAGGCGGTGTGAATCGCCTAGAGGTTTGGAATTCGCTTATTCAGCGAATCTTCAGTATGGAAGACCTCAGTCCAAAGTAGAGGTGGAATTGGCTCTCATGCCGCTCCTAGCAAGGGCTAGACTCTACAAACCGACCATTTCAGATCGCACCAAATAAATCTACCCATTCGGGATAACAAGCCCATACCCGCCGCGCTCCGGTCTTGCCGTCTAATATTCTCAGGATGTACTGCCCAGCTTCCAGATCGCTAGTATCCAAATAAAAAACTTCATGGGG
>JACCVJ010000697.1 GCA_013698215.1 Tatlockia sp.
CTATTGTCACTTCGATCTTCACTTGCGTCCCTTCCATGCTCAACAACTGAACGCCCATGCTTACCCCTTTTATCTTCACTCCTTAGCAATAGCACAATTCAATTCCTAAATCAATTGGAGGTCGCACCCATCGCACAAAGCCTTTAACCGCATCTACCGCGCCTTTTCTTGTCTCTCTCCCATCAGGCAAATTTGTACCGCTCATCCGGGTTTTAGCTGAAAACTCTAACCCTTCGGCCGTGCTACGGTCAAAATCGACAGTTGCGCCTAATTTCTCGGCTAAACGCACAATCGATTTACCTTCCGGGGTTTCATCAAAAATACTAGCTGCCAGCGCCAATTTAGCAATATCTGCCATTGAGTGACCGTTGACGGGGATAAATTCTTCAGCTAGGCGGTTTCCTAGGGTAATAGTTCCAGTTTTATCCAAGACCAAGGTATTCACGTCGCCGCACGCTTCTACTGCCCTGCCAGAGGTGGCAATGACATTAAATTGAGCGACTCTATCCATCCCAGCAATGCCGATCGCACTTAGCAAGCCGCCGATAGTGGTGGGAATTAATGCCACGAGTAAAGCAATCAAAACAGTGACGCTAACTGGGCTACCTACATAATTTGCGATCGCGCTCAAGGTTGCAACTACAAACAAAAATACCAGCGTCAGCACGGCTAGTAATACCGTCAAAGCGATTTCATTAGGGGTTTTTGAACGTTCCGCACCTTCGACTAAAGCAATCATGCGATCGATAAAGCCTTTCCCCGGATCGGACGTGATGCGAATAGTTAATTCATCCGACAATATCCGCGTTCCCCCAGTCACCGAACTAGCTACGTCCGATCCTGGTTCTTTGAGTACGGGGGCAGATTCGCCAGTAATTGCTGATTCATCTACCGATGCTACTCCAGCGATGACTTCACCATCGGCGGGGATAATATCGCCAGCAATAACTTTTACCATATCCTCTCGATGCAGGGTAGTAGAAGATACTTCTTGCAGCGAACCATCCGGTAATAGCTTACGGGCGATCGTATCTGATTTGGTTGATCGCAACGCATCAGCTTGAGCTTTTCCGCGCCCTTCGGCTACCGCTTCAGCAAAGTTGGCAAATACTACAGTAAAGAACAAAATCAGCGCAATTAAACCGTTAAATAGCCGTAAATTCTCGCCTCTAACGGGCCCAAACAAATACGGGTCGATAGTCAGTAAAGCAACAATAATCGTGCCTATCCAAACCAAAAACATCACGGGGTTTTTGATTGATTGCTTGGGATTTAACTTGACAAAAGCCTCTTTTATGGCTCTTGTATAAATTCCCTTGGTGTTGGCTTTGGGCTTGTTTCGGCGTGACGAACCAGAGGTGCTAGGTTGAGTATTTGCATCCATTATTTTAGACAATTAAGACAATTTGACTTCATAGACTTTTAACCGAAATATCTCTACAAACATTCTGATTAAAGGTTTCTAAGTTCTACTAGCAATACTAAAAGCTTCCGCAATTGGCCCCAAAGCTAAAACTGGGAAAAATGTTAATACGCCCAAAACTAAAATTATTCCGGCGGTAACTGTAGTAAATAAAAACGTATCGGTTCTTAATGTTCCAGAAGTTTCGGGTACAGGTTGTTTTTGCCTCATACTGTCAGCTAACAGTAAAATAGCAATAATCGGCACGTAACGCCCTGCTAGTAAGCTTACAAGCGTGCTGAGATTCCACCATATAGTCGCGTCTCCCAATCCTTCAAAACCCGAACCATTATTAGCGGCGGCGGAGGTGTATTCGTACACTACTTGCGCCAGCCCGTGAAATCCAGGGTTGCTAATTCCTGACAAAGCATCGGCAAAACCAAGGGTAATAGCGCTAGGAATTAAAACTACAATCGGGTGAACTAGCAGTACCACACTAGCAAGGACTATTTCTTGCTTTTCTACTTTGCGCCCCAAAAATTCTGGGGTACGCCCTACCATTAATCCGGTGACAAATACCGACAAAATTAGGTAAATAAACAAGTACGCTGTTCCTGTTCCCTGTCCGCCCCACACAATTTGTAGGAACATATTGAGTAAGGTAGAAAAGCCACCCGTAGGCATAAGAGAATCGTGCATCCCATTTACTGCACCGCACATAGTTCCTGTGGTAGCAACTGCCCATAAAGCAGTTTGGGCCCAGCCAAACCTAACTTCTTTACCTTCTAAGTTTGGTTGTGGTGAATCTAAAAGGGCATTTATTAATGGGTTTCCTTGAAATTCTCCTACGGCGGTAAGGAAAGTTAAAAAGGCAAAAATTATAAACACCATCCCAAATAACAGCCATGCTTGTTTAAGATTGCCTGCAATTATGCCATAGGTAAAAATCAAGGCGGCAGGAATACATATCATCCCCAAAGTTTCTAATAAATTAGTCGCCGGATTGGGATTTTCAAACGGATGCGCGGAGTTGATGGCAAAAAAACCGCCGCCATTTTCCCCTAGTTGTTTGATTGCTTCAAAATGAGCTACAGTTCCTCTAGCAATAGTTTGAGTTGCTCCTTCTAAAGTTGTAACGGTTGCTGGGGCGGCTAGGGTTTCTGGTACGCCTAAAATTACTAGCAATATTGCCCCCACAAAAGATAGTGGTAGTAGTATGCGCGTAATAGATATAGTTAAGTCAACGTAGAAGTTACCTAATGGTCTACCCGTCAAGCCTTTGATAAAAGCAATCCCCACCGCTAAACCTGTCGCCGCCGAGGTAAACATTAAAAATCCCAGCCCTAACATTTGACTGAGATAACTTATGGTTGTTTCGCCGGAGTAGTGTTGCTGGTCGGTATTGGTTAAAAAAGAAATAGTTGTATGTAACGATAAATGCCAAACTGGGGCAGTTAAGTCTGTAGGGTTTAAGGGCAAGAATCCTTGAGTGCTGAGGAGCAAAAATACTATTATGCCCATGACTAGATTGCTATATAGTATCGCTCTGGCGTACTGCCAGCCTGTCATATCATCTTTCGCCTGTACGCCTCCCAATTTGTAAAGAATGCTCTCTACAGGATTCATTAACGGGTCAAGAATGGTTTTTTGCCCTAGAAACAAACGAGCTATGTATCTGCCCAGGGGATAGGCGATCGCTATTATGAGTAATAGAGTCAAAGCAATTTGAAAAATTCCTTGCAACATTGACGAAAGTTACTTTCCATTTGATTAATTTGGATGTGCTAATTCATGCCCATAGCTACATAATCAAGATTATGCGTTAAAACGTGCGTGCGATCGCTATCGAAAGCTAACGAGCTAATCGTTTCTTTCTTAACCCTAAATAAGGAAACAAAACTTACTTGATACCAATTGCTTATACCTAGGATAATCCGGCTTTTACAGATGTTTATTACTCTCCTGTTTGGGCTGCTAGTTGCTGATACTTATCAATTTTTTGTACCATCGCAGAATACCGCACTAGATTTCTGCTATGTCAACCAACTATATCTACATTAATGTTTTTTTGCAATTCTTTTAGTAATGAGCTTTGCATCTATCTGTAGATAGATAATATTATACTATTATTTTGGCTTTGCGAATTAACAGTAATTTCTATGTTTCAAGAAAGTCTTAGTCAAAAATAAATTCTAAAAATCCTTGGAGTTATAAGTTAATTCGTATACACTGTACTAAAAATAATGTGTACTAGCAAACAAAACTTTTGTTATGTATCCCATCTGGGGAGTATGCTGTGGGCAGATTTTATGCTTTAGTACTATGGTTAGTATTTTGCAAAAAAAAATATTTATCAAACAGTAAAAGCAAGTTGTCAAGCTTAATCGTTAGTCTAGGGAAATAAACTAAAAATCATTATCTTATGGAGTAAGGGTTTTTCAAAGATGCAATAATTTTAATTATTTATTTTATTATTAAAAATTTTTAGAGTTGTCAGTAACCAAGCTAGATTTATAAAT
>JACCVJ010000010.1 GCA_013698215.1 Tatlockia sp.
CTAGAGTTCCGGGAATTCCTGGAAACTCACCTTTGGAAAAGTCTGCGGGTCTGCCAACACTACTGTCGTAAGATAGAGTCACTGAAGCAGCGTTAGCTGGGACTGCTGCCAAAAACATTAGTCCAGAGCCAGCGATCGCAAATGAGAGATTTGTTACTAATCCCATGATGTTCAACTCCTAATGGTGTATAATTTGTGCGGGCTAAGCAAAGCGATCGCCCTAATGCCAGTAAGGTGCGATCGCGTTTGTTACTTAAGCTTTGAATTTGTGTGTCAACTGCTTTAACTTGCCCTTAAACTTAGAGCCAACACCCGCAGCGCTCAAAGCTAATATTCCTAAGACAGAAGCAGGTTCGGGTACAGGTTCTGCGCCTGTATTTACTCTGACAACGCTGCCGTTGCCTGGGCCTACGCCACGTGTTGTCACGTAGATTTGGTTATCGGGGCCAATAGTAAGACCATCGGCTGATTCTAATCCTTCTCCAGCCGCGACTAAAGTTGTGCGCGTGCCATCAGTACCTAGTTGAATTAGAGATCCTGGCAAGTTACTGATATCTGGACTTGCTATCTGTGATACGTCGCTAAATTGTAGAACTAGCAAATTGCCTTGCTTGTCAAAAGTTAGTTCAGTAATTGCGTTGAAGCCTTCAGCAAAAACAGTTGGTACACCATCTTCGCCAATGCGGAAGATTCTTGCTTTATCTTGTGGATAAGGAAAGCCTGAATATTCACCAACATACAAAGCACCATCGGGACCAACAGTTCCACCAGTGGGTACTGATTGAATTGATATCCGAGGATTACCATTCTCATCTGGAGGTAAAAAGTTGATTAGTCCTGGTGGCAATTCTGCTCCTGGTGGAAGCTGAGGAAGTTGGGGGTTGGTAATAATGTTTAGAGGAAGTGCTGTTGCTTTTACTTGACTACCATCAAGCTTGATGTTGTAAGCCACGTTACCACCGCCGTCAATGACGTAAGCAGTATCGCCACTAATAGTTAAGTCGTAGGGGTTTGTAACTACGTCTCCACCGTCTGGATTATTGATAATTTCATACTTGGCAAAGTCAAAAATCTCTGTTAATTCTCCGGTGTTCAAATCTGCTTTGAACAGTTTTGCCAAATTAGAAGTGTTTAAAACATTCTCCGGTGTGGATGGTGGAAACACAGCAAGTTGCTGGGGTGGAAGTGGATATTGACTACCCAACGTAATAGTTTCTAAATCACGGTTTCCTGGGTAGCCAGCATATCCAGTTAGCAAGTAAGCATTACCATAGGAATCAAACTGCAAGTCTGAAGGACCTGCTCCTTGGTTGCCCGAAGGTTGCTCGGCTAAAGACTGAAAACCAGTGAATATGCGATCGGTCTGACCGTCAGTTTTGACTCTAACAATAGAACCAGTATTTCCCGCACAGATTGGCTGAAACAGGGTGCTGGGTGAAGGTTGGCAAGCACCATTGCCCCCAACACCTGACTCTCCCACGTAGAGAGTACCATCAGGCCCAAAGCTAACACCCCGTGCGTTACTAATCCCCTCCACAATTGTAGTTAGAGAAACAGCTTGAGCAGCAGGTACACTGACGATCGCTGCAAAACAAAAGGAAACAAAGGTAAAAGCAGATAACTTGAAATTCATGGTTTTTTTAACGATTTACTGGTGTACTGTACAACCCGATGAAAGCGGGAAGATTTTTGCAAAGCTATATTCGGCTTTAGCGATTAAGCAGCCTGGTTTTGCGCCACTGTTTGAGTCCCAATGCACCAAAAGCTACTACGCCAAGAACGGAAGTAGGTTCGGGAACGGGCTGACTATTGTCAATTCTCAGAACTTGACTTGCGCCTGGGCGATCGCTTTTATTGGTAACGTAAACTTGACCATCCGGGCTAACTGCCAAGCTAGAAGGGGCAGTTAGCCCGTCTCCACTCAGGAGCGTTGTCCGCGTTCCGTCGGGGGCAATTTGAATCACAGAGCCATCAAAGTTCCCCTTCCAGGCTGACTCGTTGGCATACTGCAAGGCGTACAAGTTGCCTTGAGCATCAAATTCCAAGTCTGTCAGTTGCGTAAACCCATCAGCGTAAATGCTGGTTTCCCCATCAGTACCGATTCGGTAAATTTTGGCTCCACCTTCGGGAAAAGGAAAACCAGTAAA
>JACCVJ010000026.1 GCA_013698215.1 Tatlockia sp.
TAACTATTTGTTTAATTAATTCTCGATTGAGTTCTAAAGACTCTCGCCCAGCTTGAACTAAAGATATATTAACCACTCGCTGTTCTTTGAAGAAAAAATTAAGGAGCTTAAGTATAAGCTGCTGAAGGTTTTTACTAACATTCAAAGGAAATTTGTTTAATTTATCAGGCCATTTTGTCTTAATTTGCGATCTATTTTCTGCATTGTTAATTAATGCTTGAATATTTAGTATTTTAAGAGTTTCAACATCGGCTATAGGTTTTTCTTTAGCTAATTGTGTAACTTTCAAACCGAGATTGCTACGACGTTTTGTAGCTTCGGCTCGAACTTGCTCCATTAAGTTATTAACATCAATATATGGATTATTAGTTTCAATCATTTTTAATATCTAGTTTAATTTTTCATTAATTACTCTATCTTTACATCAATTAAGGCTCTTAAATCAACAACTCCATCGCATCTATTACTATTAGTTACCTCAAATACAATCAATTCATCTACCCAATCATAACTCAACCCTTCTTCTGAATGTACTCCTAATGTAACTGTATATACTCCTTTGTTTAAAGAGCAAGGAACATCAAATTTGACTACTAATTGCTGATGGGCTTCTATTTCTGGGAGATCGCAGTTATTTAAAAAAGTATTAGTTCCATAAACGGTTAATCCCATTAAGTTTCTAATAGAAATACCTACAACTAAATCGGATAACTTGGAGCGAGTTTCAACGGCAATAATAATTTTAATTCGCTCTGTAGTCAGAAATTTATCTACTTCCCTTTCGGCAAAGTCAGTAACTTTAAAACTTTTAATAATAGCTAACTTGTTTCCATGTCTATTATTAGCAACTACATCACTTGTAGCAGTTGCACCAGCTTCCTTCTGAGCAACTGAGTTGTTTTCATATACATCTTCTAAAGAATCAATTTGTTTTTTTTCAGAGCTTAAAAGGGCAACGTAATGATTAATAACTTCTTTGGGTTTATCGATATCTAAAATCACCCCTTGATTTATTAATACTGCACGATTACAAAGCATTTTAACACTAGACGCATCATGAGAAACAAATAAAACAGTTGCACCTTGCTCTTTTAATTGGCGAATTCTTTTCATACATCGCGCTTGAAACTTCGCATCACCCACCGCCAAAGCTTCGTCTACTATTAAAATTGCTGGCTCAATATTAGCAACTACGGCAAAAGCTAACCTGACTACCATACCACTTGAATAAGTTTTGACTGGTCTATCAATAAAACTACCAATTTCAGCAAAAGCAGCAATACTGTCAAACTTATTGATAATTTCCTCTTGACTTAGCCCTAAAACTTGACCGTTAAAAAATACATTTTGTCGTCCAGTAAATTCTGGATTAAAACCACTACCAAGCTCAAGTAATGCAGAAATTCGCCCATCTACTTTTAGTTCACCAGTAGTAGGAGTTAAAGTTCCAGCAATAATTTGTAATAGTGTGCTTTTACCCGAACCATTTTGACCAACAATACCTAAAGTTTCGCCTCGATAAATATCTAAACTAATATTACGTAGCGCCCAAAATTCTTCAGTGCGGCTTTTTCCTGGTGATACAATCTCCTTGAGGCGATCAATTGGGTAAGCGTAACGTTTGTAGCATTTTGAAATATTTTTTAAGGAAATAGCAATTTCATCCATAGATGAAGTTCGGCGGCAGATGCTAAAAGTTTGAATAGTATATCAGACTGTAAATACCTAAAGCAAAAGCTTTATTAATTGAGTTAGACGGTTGGTAGGGCTATTACTTTGAACCCGTGACATCATTGTCGTAATCGGTATTTAGGCGTGCGATCGCTTCAAGGTTGAGATACTTGGTTTAACTGAATTCCTAGCCTTCTACGGTCGGCGTTGAACCCCAAATTGATAGGTGTGAAGCATCTTGAGGTTTTTATTTGGAGCAAAAACTCTGTACCAGGGGTGAGCGATGAAATATCTAACTTGTCTTGATACTGTCCTGGCGAGCTAACTACGCGCTCTAATTGACTGATTAGGCGATCGCCTTGGCGCAGGTCAAACCTAACTTTGAGGGGGTGTTTTGTGGTGTCTGGGTGATAAATAACATAGTTTAGCTTCAGAGTTTTGCCCATAACCTTATTCTTACTTGTATATAAGCCGCTAGTTGAGCGATCGCTATATTCTCCTTGGGACTTGTAACAGACAAAACGCTGCTGAAAGGGAACTTTGCCATAGCTGTGTTGAATTTCGCTGCAACTAGCTAAAGTTATCATGATTGCGATCGCTAGGATTAAATAACGCCAATACTTTGAGACTTTTATTGCTAAAGGTTTTTCAGAACTTGAGGTATTTGTTACACCCAGGAGAACAAATACAATTAATAATATATTTGGAATTAATAGAGAATGACCATATAAATTACCCGAAAATATCCCTAAAATCAATGTAGTTACTATTGTGTTTTCTCTATTTCTAAGGTAAAAAAATTGATAAATAAACAAAGAACCAAAACTAATTAAGCCAACAATTCCAGTCTCAACTAAAATTTGCAAGAAATAATTATGAGCATTTTCACCACTATTTTGAATCGCAAAAAAGCTAGATTTGCTAAATTCATAAATTGAACTTTGGCGAAAAAATATGCCTTTTCCTATGCCCAAAATAGGATAGTGACTAAACATTAAAAAATTGGCTCTGAATATTTCAGGACGTTCGCTAAAGATAGTATTAATTTCTGCAAAAGAACTAGCTTTATTTAAGTTTGAAAAAGCCTTTATTATTCCCCGATTGTCCCAGTAACTAATACTTCCCAATCCCACTATTAGCAAAAGTGTTAATCCCAGCAGTACAGAGTATTTTTGAGGATTTTTAACCAGAGCAATGATTAGATAAATTAATGAAATAATAAATAATAATACAATGGAAAAACGGGAACTACTTACAACAACACCCGCCGCCGAAAACAGTAAAAAACTCCCTGTTATTAGTTTTATTTTTAATTTATTAGAATTGAGATAATATAAAGCTCCTATATAAGCTGCTAGAGCGTATCCACCGTAAGCATGAATGTCTGGGAAAAAGCTATTTATGCCATCTGTAACATCAATTCTATGGTATCCAATACCAGTTATTTTTGACCATAAAGCGTAAGCTAAAATAATTATTGTAGCGCCGAAAAGGGGAATAAGTATAGTATCTAAAAACTGCTTTTGAGTAAAATTTAGGCTGAGTAATCTAATACTTAGAATAATTGCAGTAGTAAATACAAATAAATCCATTAAGGGAAAATAATCATCATATACCCCAAGATGACGGAGATTGATGAGATTATAAATCAATCCTTCCATAGAGTAAGAACTCGCTGCTTGATATAGATTGCGACTTACGGCATTAGCAACAGTGATAATAATAAGCGCCTGGAAGCTTATTAGTAGACCTATTAATATATTTGTTCGTTGTGAGGTGTTTGAATGAGTATCTTTAAACCATTCAATAAATAATAATCCACCAATAAAACCGATAGAAGCATCAACGCTTAACGGCTCTAGTATAAATAAATCTAAATTAAAAATTGCTTTGACTTGTTGAGAAATATTAGCTGTAAAAGGTAAAAGGAAAACTAATAATTTCAAAGAAGTATATTTTTTATAAATAGCTAAGAAAAATAAAATTAAAAATCCTAAAAAGTTTATCCACGGAAAAGAATCGTACTTACTCAAAAAAATATGAGCTATGAAACAACTCACTACAAACAAAGTTGAGATAAATAGATAAATCTTGATGATTTTTTGCATTACTCAAATGAAAAAAGTTAAGATTTAATTTTAATTACTGATGACTCTAAATTAACCAAGCAATTTTGGGAAATCGCCCATAGTTGTGCTGGAAGCAGATTGCTAGAAGTAGCGCCAGAAAGAGTAGAAATTGCTTGCTCTAAGGCGCAAATCGGTGGCAACAGGCTAGAAAGTGCCATAATTTTAGGGTGGGTAGTGGGGACAACTTGTTCTTGAGAACTAAACAATGATTCGTGAAGCTTTTCCCCAGGACGTAAGCCTGTAATATGAATCGGAATGTCAACTTCGGGAATTAACCCGGCTAAATGAATCATCTGCTGCGCTAGGTCAAAAATATTTACTGGTTCCCCCATATCTAAAATCAAAGTCTGCCCGGATTCGCCTACAGCCAGGCTTTGAATTACTAGCCCCGATGCTTCCGGTGTAGTCATAAAGTAGCGCGTCATTTCTCTATCAGTAACTGTAACTGGGCTACCTTTGGCAATCTGGGCTTTAAAAATTGGGACGACACTCCCACGACTACCTAAAACGTTGCCAAAACGTACCACTAAAAAACGAGTATGTTGACTACCAGTAGCGGAGGCTTTGACGGTTAGCTCGGCTAAACGCTTACTTAAACCCATAAAACTAGAGGGTTCTACAGCTTTGTCGGTAGAAATTAATACAAAGGTTTTGACGGCGTATTTATTTGCCAACTGCGCTAGACTCGCCGACGCTAAAGCATTGTTTTCTATAGACTCAGTAGGGTTACTTTGCATCAAAGGCACGTGTTTATGAGCGGCGGCGTGAAAAATTATTTCTGGTTGCCAAGTTTTAAATACTTGCTCGATGCGGACTTGATGGCGGATATCTGCAATTATCGCCGTTATCTTTAACTGCGGAAAATCGTGCTTTAATTCTTGTTCAATGTTAAAAATACTGTTTTCGCCTCGCCCCAAAAGTAACAGATGCTGGGGTTTTAATTGGGCTATTTGACGGCAAATTTCTGAGCCTATAGTACCCCCCGCGCCCGTGACAAGAATAATTCGCCCGTAAATTTGACTCCGCGCACTGGGAAACTGGGGCGTAAACTTTTGCTGAAAATCCAGCATAACTTCTGGGCGACCTAAAATGTCTTGAATTTGGATTTCTCTAGCTTGGGTTGTGAGGTGGCGATCGCGCAAAACTTCTTCATGTCCTGGTAAAACTTTCAGATTAATCGGCGTTCCCCGCACGAGCGCTACTAATTTGCGAATTTGTGCGGCGCTAACAGAGGGCATAGAAATTAACACTTCATCAACTTTGAGTTTTTGGGCAATTTCTACTAGCTGGGAAGTATGACCAAAAACTGTTACACCTTCAACTTTGCGCCCCAACTTGGTTGGATCGTCATCTACAAATCCAACAATTAGTAGCTGTAATTGTGGATGCTGTCAAGCTTCTTGAATTATTTGACAACCAGCCATGCCCCAATACTTTTCGGTTAAGAATTAAGCAGTATTAATAATGGAAAAAATGAGTGTCTGGTGTTGAGTACCACTTCCGCGATGAATGGGTTTCTTAGATGGAAACTTGGAACAAGTTTTTTTGACTAA
>JACCVJ010000032.1 GCA_013698215.1 Tatlockia sp.
AGCTTGGGCGCGGCTGGCTACAAGTAGGGTAGCTCCTAATAAAACTGGACTTAGTTTAAGCGCGTTCCAAAAAACTTTCGACATATATTCCTCTCACTCACACCTTAAATAACTGTAGTAAATTGCACTTTGCTGGTTGCAGTCTTGCTACTTTCGTTCGATCCTCAACCTTATTATACGAATCTTTTGCCTAAATATGTCTACAAAAAGATACATATTTCTCAGGCTTTATCTAAACTTTGCCTTCTCATTATTTACCAAAGGAATAATTAATTGTCTTTGATAACGTAGTAAGATGCCCTCCTGTTCAAATTGCTGCAACATTCTTGTTACTGAAACTCTCGTTGTGTTGATAACTTCAGCGATTTCTTGATGAGTTATTGTGATATCAATCAATTGTCCACTATCAACCTGACGACCAAATTTTTGACTCAGCCAGTTTAAAAATTGCCACAATCTTAGAGAGACGGGTTTGCGATGAATAATGCTTAAAAGTTCCTCCGTTTGCTGGATATGAGACAGCATCGCTTCTAAGGCTTCATCCCAAAACTTAATAGGGAGCAAACTTGTCTCTACACTTGTCAAACATTCTATTTGGTAAGGATTAACTCGCGATAGGCAATGACCGACAACATCTCCTTTTCCCCAGTATCCTAAAGCGATTAACGTACCTTGTTCGCTCCAAGTATAAGTGCGAACTGCTCCACGATCGATTCTCCATAAAATGTCAGGGCGTGGTGGAATCATCTCCCGGCGGCTAAATATTCGCTGCGTCAGCATGGAGGGTAAGGTAGGATTCAAAGCTGAAATTGTCATAGGTTAAAATCGCTATTAATACACTTACCATTGAGCGATCGCCCACTGGTAGAATTTAACTGATGCTAATAAAAAAAGAAACTCTAAACAATGTCATAGGATTAAGCAAAGCGTAGCGCTTTACGTAATCGCTTCATAGTTAATTTAATACTTTTAATCCTTAAATTGGTTTTTCAGCGCTGGCGAGGAAATGATTAGTTGTATTTTAAAGTAGTAAGATTAAGAATAGGTAAGGGTTTATTAAAGGTTAATTCTTTAGCCTCTTTGTCCGGTAACTATATATGCCACTCTTTGCCCAATATTCGTGGCATGATCTGCCATGCGCTCTAAATGACGAATAACTAATGCTAGTAGAATGATTGGCTCTACAACTCCTTTGATATCACGTTCGCTGGCTAAGGTTTGATAAACTGTTTTGTACGCAGTATCGACCACATCATCTAGACGCTTCACCGATCGCCCTGCTTGAGCATCCAAATCTGCTAAGGCAACTAAACTTGTAGCTAACATTGCTTGAGCGTGATGAGACATACTTTCAATTTGGGGGACGCAGCGATGGGGAGGGTAAGGAAAAATTTTCAGCGCAATTTCGCTTAAATCTTCGGCATAATCGCCAATACGTTCTAAATCTCGGACTAACTGCATAAAAGCGCTCAAAAGCCGCAAATCTTGAGCTACAGGCCCTTCTAAAGTAATTAAAGCCGCACATTCTAACTCAATTTGGCGATAAAACTGATCGATTTGTTTATCAAGTAGAGGAAGTTGTTTCGCCGCCATCAAGTCACGAGCAAATAAAGCTTGGTGACTCAAGCGAAAAGAGTTTTCGACCAAAGCACCCATGCGTAAAATATCGCGTTCTAAACGCCGGAGCCGGCGTTGAAAGTGACCTCGTTCAAAATTGCGATCAGAAACGGCATTATTCACTATTAGCTTTTGGTTACAACCAGCTACAGACCTATTTGTCTACTATAGTTCTAGTTAATTAAATCTAGGATAACTTGTGGTAATTCTATTTGCAGCCATGCGCCGCCAGTATCGGGGTGATTTTTGGCTTTAATTGTGCCACTGTGAGCGAGAATAATTTGCTGGGCGATCGCCAAACCTAAGCCGCTACCATTAACTATCGATGAATTTATTGATTCAAGAGAATGCCTGGTTCTGTCTGGTTCGCAGCGATACAGGCGGTCGAAAACATGAGGTAAATCTACCGCCGGGAAACCCTTACCACAATCAATAAAATTGATTTGCACTTGCTTGGGAGCAGTTTTAGTGGGGAGCAAATTAACGATCGCATAGATAGTACCCTCGGCAGGACTATATTTAATACTGTTGTGGAGTAAATTTAAAAATACTTGCGTCAGTCGCGATTTATCTGCCCTAATCCAGACAGGACTTGGTTGGGAGTAGGAAAACTGGAGATACTTAGCTTGGGCAATGGGTTCGAGATTTTGCCAAACCGAAGAAATCAAACTTTGTAATTCTACAGGCTGAAGATTTAATTTTTTTTGAGGTTCTAGCTCTAAATGGCTGATTTCTAGCCAATTTTGGACTAAGTTAATTAAGCGATCAACTTCTGGAAGTAAGCGATCAATTAATCGCCGCTTGGGAAAGTCTATTTGCTGCTGTAAAGTCTCTACTACCAAGCGAATAGAAGTAAGGGGGGTTTTTAGTTCGTGGGCTAAATCGGAAACCAAGCGATCGCGCGCTTGGATAATATCTATTACTGGCTGCCGATTTTCTAAAAACACCCCAACTTGTGCTTGGGCTAAAGGTAAACTAGAGGCGCGCAAACTAATTTTTTGTAAATTGCTCATAGCCGCAGCATCAGAGCAATCTGGATGATGCAACCATTCTTGTTCTTGGGGTGCTTGGCGATCGCGGGTTTGCTCAATTAACTGATCCAATTCGTAGGATCTGACTAATTCTAAAAGCAAGCGTACTTGCCCTGGTTCCCATTTTTGCAATCCTAGTAATTGCTTTGCTTTTTGATTGCACCACAGCAATTGATTTTCTTCATCAATTTGCAAGTATCCGATAGGGGCAGTTTCTAGGATAGTTTTCCATGTCTGTAGTTGAGATTGTAGTTCTTGATAACGCTGATTTTGCAGCGCAATTTCTCTACGTAAGCGAGGAATTAACGGCAGTGAAACTTCAGAGACTTCAGTATCAAAAGTCTCAAGTAAACGTCGCAGTTTGCGTTTAAGTCGAATTTGTTGCCAAAACCAAAATCCAATTGCAACTGCCAATCCTAAGAAAAATGGAACCACAGGCACTATTAAATTCTTAGGTATCAGCTTAACAATTTTTGCTAGAGATACCCACAAAGTTCAGAATACGTGCTGAATTTAAAATTTCCCTATCCAAAGCGATAACCAAACCCCCGTACCGTAACAACGTATTCAGGATGACTGGGATCTACCTCTAATTTTTCCCGCAGCCAACGAATATGCACATCTACAGTTTTGCTATCGCCAACAAAATCTCCTCCCCATACTCTATCTAGTAATTGTTCGCGCGACCATACGCGACGCGGATAGTTCAAAAATAATTCTAAAAGGCGAAACTCTTTGGGAGAAAGATTCGCTTCTTCCCCACGTACCATTACCCGACATTCTTGAGGATAAAGAGCAATGTCTTTAAACTGCAATATAGGCAATTGGGGTAAACCACCTAAACGCTGACGGCGCAGTAGGGCGCGACAACGGGCAACTAATTCCCGCATACTAAAAGGCTTGGTAAGATAATCGTCAGCGCCAACTTCTAAGCCCAAAACGCGATCGATTTCGCTACCTTTGGCACTCAACATTAAAATTGGTACGGGATTTCCTTGGTGGCGCAGTAGGCGGCAAATATCCATCCCATTCACTTGCGGCAGCATTATATCTAAAATTATCAACTCAAAAGGAAAGTCACTAAAGTTAGGTTCAGTA
>JACCVJ010000037.1 GCA_013698215.1 Tatlockia sp.
TAAGACAACAGTGACTCCAGTCACAACCCATAAATCTTCTGGAGTAACACCTAAGACATTGCCAAACAAAGCAGCTTCAAAGTTTTGGCTAAACTTGCGATAAGTACTGATAACTGCTACCCCTAGAGCAAAGCTAGCGGTAGTTACAATCCCAATTGCTGCATCTGAATAGACTTTGCGCCCAGTTAAGTGCTGAATAACTAGGGCAGCAGCAAAGCCCCAAATTCCCGAACCAATGTAAAAATTGAGATTCAATACATAACTCAACACCGCCCCACCTAAAATTGCGTGAGACAACCCGTGAGCGATATAACTCATGCGCCGAGTGGTGATATAAACTCCCATCACGCCACACAATAAACCTGCCATTACCCCCACCATCACAGCGCGACTAAAAAATTCGTAGCGAAAAGGTGCAATCAGAAAATCCATAGTAAGTAGTCTTTAAGTTTTGATTTGAGAATAAGTTTTTAACTCAAAACTACAGTATGCGCTCTTGACGTAAAATCTGAGGTAAATTATTTTGCATTTGATGGCGTAAAGAAGTACCGCCACTAGCAATTAAAATTCGGTCTTCTTGGTGAAAAACTACCATTTCTGCGCCAAATGTCCGCTCAAGAATTGCTGGAGTAAAAACTTGCTCTGGTTGACCTTGAGCAATTAACCCCTGGTTAAAACATACTACCCAAGGTAAATGGGTAGCGACAGAATTGAGGTCATGAGTAGAAAGTAAAATTGTCAAGCCTTGTTGATTGAGATCGGCAAGTAAATGCAACAGTTCGTGCTGGACGTGCAAATCTGAACTACTGGTGGGTTCATCTAACAAGACAATTTCTGGATTACCAACAAGAGCGCGGGCTAAAAATACCCGTTGTTGTTGACCGCCAGACAAATCGCCGATTGGTTTGTGGGCAATATGCTCGATCCCAACTCGGTTGAGGAATTCTCGCGCTGCTAGGCGATCGCGTTTTTGGGGAAAAGATAAAATTTTATGTTTTTGGTAGCACCCCATCATCACTACTTCTTCGGCGGTGACAGGAAAGCTCCAATCTACTGTTTCTACTTGTGGGACGTAGCCAACCTTTGGCGGCGCAGTTCCAGGTTTTAGGCGCTTACCTTGAAAACGAACTTCTCCTGCCCAAGGATGAATTAATCCTAAAATCGCCTTGATTAACGTGCTTTTTCCACAACCAGAAGGCCCTACTAAGCCCGTGAGTTGACCAGGGTAAATAGATAAATTTACTTGTTGAAAAACTGGATTGGTTTGATAACCGCAGACCAAGTTTCGCACTTCTAATATTGGTTCCATTAAATTCTTATGCGTTGCTACTTGGTATTGGTGCTGGTTGTTGCTGTGGGGCCAACAACATTAGCAGAATTGAGTTTGTTTACTAGATTGGGATTGCCCCCCAAGTTGCTAGCTAGGATACGTAAATTATCCGCCATCATGCCGATGTAAGTATGTTGAGTGTTGGTATTTTCTAAGGCATCTGCTGAACCGTCTCCTGGCAAGTCATCATCAGAAGTATTAGCAGTTTTTACCTTGGCTTCGCGGGCAAGTTGTTCTACAACTTTGCTTGGGTAGACTTCTGAACCAAATACAGCCGGAACTTTGGTTTGTCGGATTTGATCGATTAACTTAGTAATATCTTGCGCTGATGGTTCGTTGAAATCTGAGGGTTGAATTGCGCCAATTACTTCAAAACCGTATTCTCTTGCCCAGTATGCCCAAGAGTCATGATAAGTAAGAAGCTTACGATTTTGGGGGGGGATACTAGCTACAACTTCACGAGTCACTTTATCTAATTCATTTAAGCGTTGCAAGTAGTTTTTGAGATTAGTAGCATAATACTCTTTGCCTTCAGGGTCTAGCTCTGTAAGATGTTGAGCGGCAAGCTTAGCATAGGCTTCAGCATATTTGGGATTGACCCAGAGGTGGGGGTTCGGTTCGCCTTTTTCTTTGGGAAAGCTAAAGTCAAAAAGCCACTGGGCTTCGGTAATAGTTTGGTCGCCTAGTTGATAGATTTTGGTGTCTTGCTGCTTAGAAGAATTTGCCAATTTTTGGGTTGGTGCTTCTAAGCTTAAACCGTTAACAAGAATTAAATCTGCTTTACTCAGTAAGTCTGCATCTGAAGGGCGAGGTTCAAAGGTGTGCGAATCTGTCCCTTCAGGGATGATGCCTCGCACTTGGACGCGATCGCCAGCAATATTACTAACAATATTTGTTAAAGGAGCTACGGTAGTAACAACTAAAAGTTTATTTTGAGCTTGATTATTGCTAGTAGGTGTACTGGCAACTT
>JACCVJ010000055.1 GCA_013698215.1 Tatlockia sp.
CCTAACAGTAGATTTATCTGAGACTGTAGATTGGGAATTAAACTTTGTTGGTTGGGAAATTGAAGAAACAACCGCCGACTTGAAAAAACCACTAGCATCGCTATCATTATTAGCCTCATTGTGACCGTTAGTGATGTTGGGTTCGGTGGGTTTGGGAGAAATTTTAGTCATGATTTAACCTTAAAATTTGGTTATGCAGTGGTAATTTACAGAAATTGGTCAATAGAAATACAAAAAGCTATAAAGCTAAAAGATAGGCGGTTTAACATTAAATGTAGAGACGTAGCAATGCTACGTCTCTACCCTATTTGGGCATTCCAGCAATGATCGAGTTTCCGTCTAAGACAACGACAATTTCACCGTTATTTTTTAACCAATAGCCGCGTAAAAAGGGTACTAATGCCGGATTCACTGCCGATTCTGGGGGCGATTGAATCAAATCGGAATTGAACCATTCCATATCTTCTACGCGGTTGACAGCCAGCCCCAGCATTTTTTTACCTGCCGTACTGCTTCCTTGTCTTCCGCCAGCTTGCTGGGAATTGATAACAATTGCCGTATAGAGCGATCGGCTGCTAGTTTGTTGGTACAAGGGCGTACCGCCTAACAAATAGCCCAAATCGACCAGCCACAAAATTTCTCCTCGCCAGTTATAAACGCCAATTACCCAGGGGGGCATATGGGGAATGGGTACAACTTTAGTAGTAGAAACGGTGAATACTTCGGTCATTTGATCCACTGGCAAGGCGGCGTTGAGATCGGGTTCTAGGTGAAAGCGCAAAAACTGCTCTTGCTCTTTTGATTCTTCGGCAGTTGCCGACCCCATAGAAATGCCTTTAGTCAAAAACTCAGATATCATCGCTGTCTCCTGCTGCAATGCGCTTATACAAACGCCTTATTTGATGAGTTGTTTTACTGTTTTTAGCAGTTCTTCTTGGTCTACAGGCTTAGTAATGTAGGCATCGGCTCCTTGTTTTTTGCCCCAAAATTTATCCATGTCGGTTGATTTGGTAGAGCAAATTACAACTGGGATGCCGCTGGTAGAGCTTTCGGCTTTGAGATCGCGGCATAGCTCAAACCCACTGCGATCAGGCAATACTACATCCAAAACAATTAAGTCTGGTTTTTGGTTGCTAATTTGGGTCATAGCCTCTTTGCCATCGGTAGCAGTAACTACTGTTAATCCGCCTTTTTGCAGACAGCTAGTAATCACATCCATTTGGGTAGGAGAATCTTCAACGACTAAAACTGTACTCATGGTGTTGTCCTGTTAAAAAAGTTGGGTAATAAAAAATTGAACTTTGGCGAAGGCATTGGATACTTTGCCTAACTAATCTTCTACCAATTCGCTGAGATGCTGGCGGGTAGCTTCTAGCACCGTTTCGGCGTTAGCTGGTTTGCTCAAAAAACCAGAAGCACCAACGATTTTGGCGCGTACTCGGTCGATGATGCCGTCATTTCCGGTGAGGATCACAATCGGTGTATCACGGAATGCTGATACTTTACGCAGTTGAGTACAAATTTCATACCCATTAGTATTGGGCATGATCAGATCCAAGAAAATTAGATCGGGCTTGCGACTCAATAAAGTGGCGATCGCCCGTAATGAGTCTTGCACACCTAAAAACCGATAACCGCCGCTAGTGAGAATTTTTTCCATACTCTGGCAAACTAAAGGGCTATCATCAACGCAAGCAATTAGCGGTGCATGAGTGCTTTCGGCGGCGAGTTTTGGTGCGGAGGGACGAGCAGGAGGCGGAAAATCCGCAAGCTCGATTAGCTCTACTATTCCCGATTTTAAAAATGGCAGTAAAGAGCTAGTCACTTGAGCCGCATCGCGCTTCATGACTATGCCAAGTTCCCGCAAAGTCCGATGTCCATCCAACAGTTTGACCAGGTTTTGATAAACCGGAGCCGATACCTGTTGTTGGAGTTGCTCTTTTTGAGTAATAGTAGGTGCTTGATTGGGATGGCGATCGCTAACGTTGGCTTTTTGCCATAGCATTCTTTGTTGTTGAACTTCTCCCAGCACTAGCCCTGGGTCTATCAAAGCTAGTTGAACGGGAACGGATATATGTTCTGGCTTGATTTGAAAACTTACTTGAATTGCTTGAGTAATATCAAACAATATTTCGCTAACAATTCCATTGATTGTTTTTGCTGCTTGTTCGCGGCTAATTTGGTTGCGTTCTACTCCTAAATGTAATAGTTGATATTCCCAAGTTGTCACGGCGGACAATGATGCTGGATTAGAGATATTAACTACTAAGGTTTTTAATTGCCCAATATCAAGCTGCGGACATTGAGCTAATAGGTTTCTTTGCCAACGTCTCACAGGATGATTGCCTCCAGTGGCGTACAAAATTCTCCCCAAAAACAAGCAAAAATTCCAATCTTGCGCTATTGTTCCTTCTCCGGCGGTGCTTTTCACTAGCAAGGTGCCACTGAACTGCTCTTGTTTTAATCCAGCAAGGGTTTTAACTAAATCGTTAGCATTCATAGTTTGAGCAATCATAATTATTTCTTTTAGCTCCAAATATAGGCTTATTTTTTTTTGTTAATTGAGATATATTTGCTCCATGTTTTTAGTGTGGTATTTGCTAGTAAAAATTAGCAACGATAATTTTACTGAAAACGTTTATTGCGGTCATTGGTTAGGTGAAGGTGTTTAGAAAAATCGCAAATTTCAAATTTGAAATAAAATTTCTTGACATTTTAAAAAGCTAATAACTTCCTCACCTAATCTTTTCTCGATCATGACATTTCTCTAAATAATCTAGATCCGTATCAACACTGAATTTACTTAGGGTCGTGACAGTGTACGTAAGTATTGCTGAAACTGGTTATTAGGTTCTGAAACTACCCAGTAGTAAGTATTAGAGCTACTTTTGTCCTTAAGTTGCTGCTATTTGCTGGAATCTTGAAGGCGGCTAAAATCTGGAGAAATGTTGAAATTTAAGTTTATAGAGGGAACGAGAAAGTCTTTGCAACTTGAATTTGCCAGCAACTACTCGTCAGTAACTTATCGCCTATCTAAAGGCGATCGCGCCTAAAGTACAAGTAAAAATACGCACTCTGCGCTCAAGCTACTGGTTTATACAG
>JACCVJ010000068.1 GCA_013698215.1 Tatlockia sp.
ATTTGAAGGTTCACCAGTGCGGGATTGGTCATGGACTGGAATACTCGCTCCGTCTAGAACTCAAGGTATTATAGCCCTTTGATCACTCCTCCGGTGCCAGCTCCCTGGAATCCATTAAGAGCCACTAATGTAATTTGTAGCGATTCCCAAAAGCAAGTCATACATGGGAATAAAGATAAAAACTGGGGATTAGAAGAATTAATAAATTATGTAAAATCTGTAGCAGAAATTGAAACTAATGTAATTTATAGCGATTTACCCAAGCAAATTATGCCTGTCCAGAACCAAGTAATAGCAGGAGAACTTGCAGCAATCGATACAGAAACTCCGCAACAAACTAATCGTTTTTTGGTGTTGGGAGAAAATAAAGAAATCGTTTCACCATCAAATACAACTAATTTGACAGCTTTAATTGAAGATTTGTACTTATCAAATGCTAACTTGGTTAAGCAAGTAACCTATTTAAGCAGTGCGAGCGCCAAGTTTGCTCAAGATTTAGAATCTTACAAAGTCCAATTTCAGGCAGCGTCATCAAAACTGAGCGCCCAAAATCAAGAACTAGAAGCCAATCATCAAACTATTCAAGCGCAGACTAGCTCAATTGAAAAGCTAACAACAGAACTTGCGATCGCTAAAGAATTGATAACTCAAGTGCAAGCAGACTACAATGAACAATATCATCAACTAGCAGCAGAAAAAGATAACTGTCGAGACTTGCGGACTCGTTTAAATCGAGAGCAGCAGCACAGTTTGCAACTCAAAGCTGCTTTAGAAAAATGTCTAGAAGTACCCCCCACAAGCTACCAATTAGCGGAGGAAACGGGCGACCAATCTATCAGCTTTACGCCCAAATCACCGTCAATTAAGCCTTGGACGACCCAAACAAGAGGCGGAGGTAATCCGATAGATTTAGCTTGGGAGCCTCAACATTTCCCAAGTCAAAATAACTTAGATAGCGATCGCCCACCAATGGCATCTCCAGAAGATTTAGAGCTATTTAGCCGCTTAAGGGCGGAGGACGAGGTACAGGCTATCGCACCGGAAGCTGACATAAAGCCCGTAGCATCACCCATAAACACACCAGTCAAGACTCACACATCGCCCTCGCTGGTTGTGTATCCCTCTCGTCCTCCCAAAGGGCGAAAATCCCTAGCATCTATTGAATTGCCCAGTTTTGTTTCCTAAATAAAGCTAGGTTTTGACTAATTTGCTCAACTTTTGAGCAATCTGTTGGTTAATAGCTGCAACATCAAATCTTTGAATTGCTTGCAAATTTGCGGCTTGAGCCATCCTGGCACTTTGTTCGGGTTGAGCAATACAATTATTAATCGCGGCGGCTAAATCTATTGCATTACCCGGTGCAACTAGCCAGCCTGTGCTACCCGATTCTATTAATTCTTGAGCGCCCCCAGCTTGGGTAGCAACTACGGGTGTACCACACAACATTGCTTCAACAATAACCCGCCCAAAGGGTTCGGCAACTGTTGAAGTGTGAGTAACTAAATTGCAAGCAGCCATCAGCGAACTAACATCGTCTCGAAAACCTAAAAATTTAACGCGATTTTCTAATTTTAATTCGGCAACTTGGGCGTGCAACTGCTGCACATAATCTTGTTCGCCAAATAGCGCCTCACCAACTAAAAGTGCTGTGACATTTTCTGGACAACTGGTTAGAGCCTCAAGTAGTATATGCTGCCCTTTCCAAGGCGACAAGCGGCTAAAGTGTCCTACCAAAAACCGATCTTTATCTATACCCAACTGTTGTTTGAGGTCGGTGGGGGATTGCTGTTGGTACAAAGCTAAGTCGAAGCCATTGTAAACAAATTCCACAATATCTTTTCGCCCCCCGGCGGCGATAAAAGCATCTTGACTTGCTTGGGAATTGGCAATAACCAAAGCTGCACGGTTAGCCAACGTTACAGCAATTCGGCGGTTTGTGGCACTAAAGTGACCTAAAGACAAAATATCGTGCAGGTGATACACCAAAGGACGACGACTTAGAAAACTTGCGATCGCACCCACTACTAGAGCTTTTTGGGTATTAGCATAAATTAAATCGTAGTCACGGCTCAAGGTAGCAACACGATTAATTAACGGTAATAGTTGCTTTATACTACCCAACCCCTGAGCCAAACTGCTTTCTTTGCGTACTTCAATAGCTTTAGTCGCCAACACCTGCACAGGAATATGTTGTTTTTCTAACAACTGTTTAAACGTCCCGTCCGCAAACAACCCCACCAAACAATTATCTCGGTAGGGTTTGGCAATATCTATTAAACAAAGTTCCGCACCCCCCGGCTTACCGCTTTGGTCTAAAAACAAAATTCTGGTCACTTGGCTATACCCAAAAATTGCCGCGCTATTGGCTGGGGAGTGTAGCTCAAAGTTAAAGCAGCCAAGGTACGGAGATTAAACTTTTGCTTGGCGATCGCATCAAGTAAATAAGGTCTTGCTTCAGCTACTTGTCCCGCTCTTAATAAACCAATGGCTAAAGTTGTATTCGCATGGGCTAGTTCTCGTTCAAAGTGAGGTTTGAATTCCTGGAGAACTGGATCTTCAATAAAGGTTTTAGAACAAAAAATCGCTGCTTTACCTTTACGAATTTTTGCTTGAACATTTTTGTTACCGCTAATCATAGTTTCTGCTTGTGCGTGGACGCGATAAAAAGCTAGTTTTTCTGGACAATAATATGCTGCTTTACCTGAGCGACAAGCTAAGTAAGTCATATATAAGTCACAATAAACACTAGAGTCCTCACCATCGTTTGCAAGTTTATCCCAATCTACTGCGTCTCTACGAATTACATTTGCTAAAGCACTAAATATAGCTTTATCTACTAAAGCAAGCTTGCAATAAGGTTGATAAGTTCCTGCTTTTAATTCAGCGCGGTTTTCACGTTTAGTCAGTTCCTCTGTCAGCTTTTCATTAACGGTGCTATCACCATTAATTACATAGTAATCACAAAAAGCTACTACTACTTCTGGATTGTTTTCCAAAGGCGGTACAAGTTTTTCCAAAAAGTCTTTTTGCCAAACATCATCATCATTAATACTGGCAACATACTTACCTTTTGCCAGCTTAAATGCTGAAGTAAAATTTGGGCCTATGCCGATATTTTTTTCATTAATTCTTAAGTGCAGCCGTGAATCTTCAAAAGCATCCACAAGTGCCTTTGGGCTTTCTGTACTACCGTTATCTGCAATAATTACTTCAATATTCTTATAAGTTTGGTTTACTACACTGAAAATCGCTTCTTTTAAATAGGCTTGGCGATTGTATGTTGTAATCACAATACTGACTAAAGGTTCGGAATCTTCAAATAAAACCATAGTCTATAATTCTTTTACTGTTGATAGCCTTCCTTTCAAGATTCTATCCAACTTTTTTCAAAAAATTCTTAAATTTTCATGAAGTCTGTTGAATTGTTTATGAAAGTCACCGCTCTGCTAAAAGATAATTTGTAAAAAAAAGGCGATGTCGAGAGTGAGTCCGCCAATCGCCCAAATTGCTAAAGTCAAGAAGCTGTCAAAAACGGTCGTCGAACGAGTTGGGGACTATAGGTAAGAATTAAGGCAGCTAAGGTACGGAGATTAAATTTTTGCTTGGCGATCGCCTCAAGTAAATAAGGTCTTGCTTCAGCTACTTGTCCCGCTCTTAATAAACCAATGGCTAAAGTTGTATTCGCATGGGCTAGTTCTCGTTCAAAGTGAGGTTTGAATTCCTGGAGAACTGGATCTTCACTAAAAGTTTTAGAACAAAAAATTCCGGCTTTACCTTTACGAATTTTTGCTTGAACGTTTTTGCTTCCGCTTATCACATTTTCTGATTGTTCGTGTACGCGGTAAAAAGCTAATTTTTCTGGACAATAATATGCTGCTTTCCCCGAACGGCAAGCTAAGTAAGTCATATATAAGTCATAAAAAACACTAGCGCCTGAATCGTTTGCAAGTTTATCCCAATCTACTGCATCTTTACGAATGACATTTGCTAAAGAACTAAATATAGCTTTATCTACTAAGGCAAGCTTGTAGTATGGTTGATAAATTCCTGCGGCTAACCCGGCGCGTTTTTCGCGCTTTGTATGTTCTTCTGTCAGCTTTTCGTCAACGATGCTATCGCTATTAATTACATAGTAATCACAAAAAGCTACTACCACTTCTGGATTATTTTCCAATAGTGGCACGAGTTTTTCTAAAAAATCTTTTTGCCAAACATCATCATCATTAATACTAGCGACATACTTACCTTTTGCTAGTTTAAAGGCGGAGGTAAGATTCGGGCCCATACCCATGTTTTCTTCATTAATTCTTAGGTGCAGCCGCGAATCTTGAAAAGCATCTACAAGAGCTTTTGGACTTTCAGTGCTACAGTCATCCGCAATAATTACTTCAATATTTCTATAAGTCTGTCCTACCACACTTGAAATCGCCTCTTTTAAGTAGGCTTGGCGATTGTAGGTTGAAATTACAACACTGACTAAAGGTTCTTGTTCGTTAACTACAGCCATTGTTTATAATCCTCTTACTTTAGTTCTTATTATTCACCTAGCGATTCTTCAACATTTTATCCAACTTTTTTCCAAAAAATCTTAATGTTTTGAAAAGTCTGGGGAATTATTTATGCAAAACCAAAAATATTGTAGTAAATCTTGAAACGAGGCGATCGCATTTTCCGCTCAGTGATAGTTATTTATTAACTAATGGTTTTTGACGCTGGCGCAGAAATCTAGTTAATTTATGATAAATTTCTTTATTTACCATACTCTTTACCAAGGTCAGCAGTTTTAGACGTAGATAGTTTTTGGTGTATTGCAATTGAGGGTAGGATTTAATAGCCTGATTTGAAAAATCCCTTGCTCCTTTATAATCTTCGTTTTCTAAAGATTTCCAAGCTATATAAAGATTCATGCGCCCATAAGTTTTAGTTCTTATAGCTAATAACTCCTGAGGTACAGAATCAAACATTTTTTCGATTAGTCTATCAAAATCTGGGAGAATTTGCTGGGAGTTTTTTGATGAATTTTTTGAGTGTTGTCTATAGTACACTAAGGTTTCTTTAATTAACCCAAAATCATAGTCCGCAGCTATCCGCGTCCACATTTCCCAATCTTCGCCAAAACGCAAAGTTGGATCGAATAATCCTACTTTGTCAAAGCAGACTCGACGTATCATTGGGATGCTACCACAGGGAATTAAGCTAATTTCAATTAGTTCTTTTCTGATATTTCCTTGTTCAAAGTCAATCTTAACTTCTGCTCCGGGGTTTCCCTGCTCATCGGTCAATATCATCCACGTAGCTACCAATCCTACGGTAGGATTATCGTCTAAAAATTGTGCTTGTTTTTCTAGTTTTGTCTTTTCCCACAAATCGTCAGCATCTAAAAATGCTATATAGTCGCCACTAGCTTTACTAATTGCTAAGTTTCTAGCAGTGGAAACACCTTCATTGGACTGGGAAATAAACTTAACGCGATCGTTTGTTAAACCATTAGCCCACTGAACTATATTGTCTGAGCTACCATCATCAACAATTAGCACTTCAAAGTCAGTAAAAGTTTGCTGCAACACTGACTCTAAGGTTTCTGGTAAATAAGTCATTGCATTATAAGCAGGAATAATTACAGAAACTTTAGGCATAAGATAGGTTTTTATTAGACAAAAATATTTACACTTTATTTTGGTAATTTTATTGGCTTAAATTTTGTTAAT
>JACCVJ010000071.1 GCA_013698215.1 Tatlockia sp.
GAAGCAGCAATTTTTCCTCAACTACTCGCTGCTTCCATTGCGCCAAAACTGGGTAAACCTTCTCCTCCAAAAACGCCTCATATTCTTCCTTAGACTGCTCTCTGGGCTTGCGGAACTGCCACTGTCCAGCAATTAGAGCTTGCAAGTCTAAATACCCAAATACTTCCTCTAAATCGATATCAGCACCCTCTAATAACTGAGTTCCCCAAAAGGGCGGCGTAGGACGTTTTATATCTACTTCTACCGCTTCAGAACGGCGCGTGTCTAAAGGTATGTTTTCGGCTTCAACGACAGTTTCAGCGACTTCTACAGCTTGCTTACGACCATTTTCTTCTACTTTTTCTGCCACGCCATTTAAAAAGCCCGTGCGATCGCTCCATTGAGCTTGCAACTTAGCAGGCATCAACTTGTCCATAAAATGCAGGTCAGAAAAGGCATCTTTGCCATAAATCACCTGACCGTTGTATGCGTTTTGACAATCCTCATAGACAAATTTGGGCGTAAGCGCCGCACCGCCTAAAATTACCGGGGTAGTAATACCGCGATCGTTAAATACCTGTAAGTTTTCTTTCATAAAAGCAGTAGATTTAACTAATAAACCGCTCATAGCAATACAATCGGCTTCGTGTTGCAAGCAAGCATCAATAATCGTATCTACAGGTTGTTTGATGCCTAGATTAACTACTTTGTAGCCGTTATTGGACAAAATAATATCGACAAGATTTTTGCCGATATCGTGGACATCGCCTTTAACGGTGGCAATTACTACTGTACCTTTGGCACTGCGATCGCCTGCTTTTTTCTCCATAAACGGCTCTAAAAATGCTACCGCCGCCTTCATTGTTTCCGCAGACTGCAATACAAAAGGCAATTGCATTTGTCCCGAACCAAATAACTCGCCCACAACTTTCATGCCATCTAACAAGAAAACGTTGATAATCTCTAAAGGTGGATGAGTTTCTAGAGCTTTTTTTAACTGTTCTTCTAAACCAATCCTTTCACCGTCGATAATGTGGCGCTTCAATCGTTCTTCTACAGGTAAGTTTTCATCTTCGGTGCGATCGCGTTTTGTGGTCGCACCTTCAAATAATGTCGTTAATTCCGTTAAAGGATCGTAAACGCAGATATCCCCATCAAATTTGCGATCGTCAAAAATCAGCTGACGGCAAACTTCCTGATGCTTGTCTTCAATCCGCGCCAAAGGTAAAATCTTACTGGCGCTAACAATTGCTGCATCCATTCCTGCTGCGGTTGCATAGTGCAGAAACATCGAATTTAGCACTACTCGCGCGGCGGGATTCAAGCCAAAAGAAACGTTAGAAACACCCAAAATAACGTGACATCCGGGCAATTCTTGACGAATTCGCTTAATAGATTCAATAGTGGCACTGCCATTAGCTCTATCTTCCTCAATCCCGGTAGAAATCGGTAAAGCTAAAGCATCAAAGAATATTTCGTAAGGTGCAATGCCATATTCTACCGCTTGATGATAAGCACGATGAGCGATCGCAAACTTTTTATCTGCTGTTCGCGCCATCCCATCCTCATCAATTGTCCCGATTACTATTCCCGCGCCATACTTTTTCGCCAACTCCAGCACTTTCAAAAACCGGGGTTCGCCATCTTCGTAGTTAGTAGAATTAAGCAAACACTTACCGCCAGCAACCTTTAAACCCGCCTCCATTTTTTCCCATTCGGTGGAATCCAGCATTAAAGGTAAAGTCGCGCTGGTTACTAGACGGGATGCCAATTCGTGCATATCGCGCACGCCATCGCGTCCCACATAATCGACGTTGACATCTAATATATGCGCCCCTTCTTTAACTTGGGCTTTACCCAAAGCTACAAGTCCGTCCCAATCTTCCGCATTCAATAAATCGCGGCATTTTTTGGAACCACTAGCATTAAGCCGTTCGCCGACAATCAAAAATGAGTTATCTTGCTCGTAAGGCTGGGCGCTATAGATAGAAGCCGCCGCAGGTTCGTATTGAACTTGTCGCTCTTTGGGTTGTAAAGTTGTGCCTATTTCGGCTAATTTTTGAATATGATCGGGTCTTGTCCCGCAACAACCGCCAATTACCTGCACTCCTAAGTCTTCTATAAAGTGCATCAACGCCATTTTTAATTCCATTGGCGTTAATTTATAATGAGCGTGACCGCCAATATTTTCTGGCAAACCAGCGTTAGGAATACAAGAAACCACAAAAGGGGAATGCTGAGATAGATACTTAATATGTTCCGCCATGCGATCGGGGCCAGTGGCGCAATTTAGCCCTAATATATCGATGGGGTAAGGCTCCAAAATTGACAATACAGCGCCGATTTCTGTACCTACAAGCATTGTCCCTTGGACTTCCATTGTCACCGACACCATTAAGGGTCTTCTTTCGCCCTTGCGCTGAAAAACCTGTTCAATTCCATTTAGCGCCGCTTTTATTTGCAAGACATCTTGACAAGTCTCAACGATAAATAAATCAACACCGCCGTCATATAGCCCTTCCGCTTGCTCTGCAAAGGCAGATTCTAAAGAGTCATAATCAATGTGTCCCAAAGTTGGTAACTTAGTACCAGGCCCAATCGAACCTGCTACAAATCTAGGTTTTTCGGGGGTAGAAAATTCTGAAGTAACGCTTTTAGCTAATTCGGCGGCGGCTTTATTGAGACTATAAGCCTGGTCGCCTAGGTCGTACTCAGCAAGTACAATTGACGTGCCGCCAAACGTATCTGTTTCAATGACATCTGCGCCAGCAATTAGAAAGTCACGATGCACTGTTTTCACAGATTCAGGTTTAGTATGCACCAAATACTCGTTGCATCCTTCGTACTCTGCACCGCCAAAGTCTTCCGCAGTCAAGTTTTGCGTTTGTAAAGATGTACCCATCGCTCCATCAAATACAATAACTGGGCGACTTTTACTATGAAGGCGAGAAAGGAAGAGACTATTCATAATTTGGCGACTATATAAGTATTTGAGCTAGGCTTTGGCTAATTAACTTATTATATTCTGCAAATTTTCTAGTTTTTTGTTATAAACCAAAAACTAAGTATTAATTTGCACTCTAGCTCATTCTGCGCCGGGATTGAGTTGGATCATTTCTTCAGTCGTATAAGTACCTACGGGACTCCAAATAATGTAAGGAAGTAGCAAACCTGCGGCTAACTTAGAAATAGGAAAAATTGCGATCGCCAGGATTACACTCAAAACCGCCCCCGATCCACCTAAAATCGTCCCTACTAGCAAGCTGCGAAGCCTCAGCGTCACGGAAGTATAGGA
>JACCVJ010000075.1 GCA_013698215.1 Tatlockia sp.
CAGTGCAGGCAGATTAATATTGTTATTTTCAGCTAACTACCTTAAGATGGCTTAAAACAATCTTAACAAAATCTGTGATTTTACAGTTTCATTACAAACTCTTTACAGTAATATGTAAAATAAGCGGCGGATGTTGCCTATAAATAAGAAGTAGGGAAATTTAGCCGTCACTTAAATTATCAAAAAGTCACGATTTGGTGACCAAAGATTTGTAAGTATTGCAACCACTTATATCTCTAGGTATAGGTAAAATTTTGTTAGTTAACTTAACGTATCGTCTCTAAGTATTATGAGAAGTGAATGATTCGATGCCGCCGAAACGAAAGTAACAAAGCTTACTGCATTAGCTGTCAAGGCAAATATAACCAAGATTCAACTCAAATTCCTCAACTCAGCAGTAATACTTAGATTTGTTAACGACTATATGAAAATTGCTCTAGTCCACGATTACCTAACACAGCCTGGGGGCGCAGAGCGAGTTTTTGAGCTACTTTGTAAGCATTATCCTGATGCCGATATTTTTACATCGATCTACGATCCAGAAAATAGTATCGATTTAGAAGGACGTTTAGTTAATACAACTTTTTTGCAAAAAATACCAAGGGCGGCTAAGTATTTTAGACTGTTAGCACCTCTATATTTTCCAGCTTTCCGCACTCTAGACTTACAAGCCTACGACTTAATTATTAGTAGTACCACCAGTTTCGCCAAAGCAGTTCGCAAAAACCCTAAAGCAAAGCACATTTGTTTTTGTCATAACGTCACAAGGTTTTTATGGGATACAAAAACTTATTTGCGAGAGTACGCAGATTACCGCTATTTTGCCCCGGTACTAGAACCGATTTTTGGCGCAATGAGAAAAGTAGACTTAAAGTATGCCCAAGAGCCAGATTATTACATTGCTAATTCTAGTACCGTAGCTGGGCGGATTCGGCAAAATTATGGTAAGCAAGCTGTAGTGATTAATTATCCCATCGGTACTAACAATTTTGAATTTTCCGCCACCAAAAAAGATTACTACCTAGCGTCCGCCCGATTAATTAGTTATAAACGTATTGATGTAATTGTTGAAGCATTCAATTGGTTGGGATGGCCGTTATTAATTATTGGCAATGGGCCAGAGAAGTCGCGCTTAGAGGCTAAAGCTTTAAGTAACATCAAATTTTTAGGCCATGTAACAGACAGCGATCGCTCAAATTTAATGGCTCAAGCTCGCTCGGTAATTGTAGCCGCCCTAGAAGATTATGGGTTAGTACCTATAGAAGCAAATGCTAGTGGAACCCCAGTAATTGCCTATGGTGCTGGGGGTGTATTAGACACGCAAGTACCAGGAAAAACGGGAGTATTTTTTCCTAAGCAAACACCCGATGCGCTCCAAAGCGCACTGTTAAAAGCACAGGAAATTAACTGGAATTATCAAGACATTCGCAATTGGGCGATTTCTAATTTTTCAGAACTTGCTTTCTTTAACCAAGTAGATCGAGTAATTGCCGAAGTCTGCCACGACGCTTAGTTATCAATACGATCAATTATTAATTTTGGAGTAAAAGTTATGGCTAAAGTAATTGAAAACAATAACATGACGGTAGAAAACGATCCAGGTTATGGACAACTATTTGCAGTTTTAAGTCGCCGTCGCTATTGGTTATTGAGTGTATTAGCCGGAGTCTTATCCATAGCTACGGTAGTGAGCTTGACGGCGGAACCTACCTACCAAAGCACGATGCAAATTTTGATCGAATCTAACTATAAGGGGAGGAAAGATGTTCAACCTCAAGCAGACGCAGAATTTTCAGATATTAACGTTGAAATAGACTACGCAACTCAAATTAACGTCATGCGTAGTGCCTTACTCATTCAAAGAGCCGTAGATTTGCTCAAGCCTGAGTATTCAACTATAACGCTCAACGAGGTCAAAAAATCGCTACTTTTGGCTCCATTAGTTGAAGAAGAGAGCGATGCCAAATACACCAAAATTGTTGAAGCAAATTATATTGCCAACGATCCGGTAAAAACTCAAAAAGTTCTACAAACTATTTACAAAGTTTATCAAGCCTACAACCGAGAACAGCAAGAGCAACGGTTGAAAAAAGGATTGCAATTTATCAACGAGCAAATTCCTGGAGTCCGCAAACAAGTTGAGGCATCGGAAAATCTGTTAAAAGACTTTCGTACCAATCAAAATTTAATCGATCCTGAGCTACAAGCTGCCACTATCAATAATTCTTTAAATTCTGTAGTCCAGCAACGCCAGACTCTCCGCGCTCAGTTTCAAGATACCGAAGCCCGCTATAAAGTGTTGCAACAACAAGTAGGTAGCAGTCCGCAAACGGCTTTAGCTTCATCGCGTTTAAGCCAATCCCCACGCTATCAAACGCTGCTCAACGAGCTACAAAGAACAGATTTACTGTTAGCGGCTAGACGTGGAACTTACACCGATGCCGACCCTGGGGTGCAGAAATTAGTCGAACTGCGCCAAACCCAGCAAGCTTTGTTGCAAGCAGAACAAGGACGCGTTGTCGGCGCAGATGCAGCACAACTAAACGCGGCAAATTCTAATTTTTTATCCCAAGGGCAAAGAACAGGAATAGATATTAATTTGACAGGTCAATTGGCAGAAGTCCAAACGCTGCTTAGTGCCTTACAAGCCCAAGATGTTAGCTTGGCAAAGAGCGAGCAAAACTTACGCAACCAATTCAACCGTTTTCCAGCCCAAATAGCCGAGTACAATCGTCTAATTCCGTTAGTGCAAATCAACCGCGAGAAGTTGCAGCAACTCTTGAGAGCGCAACAGGAGTTAAGTCTGGAAATTGCCAGAGGCGGTTTTGAATGGCAAGCTTTAGAACAACCCTTGCTAGGGCTGCAAATAGGCCCAAATATTCAACAGAACTTGCTGCTAGGTTTAGTAGCGGGGTTGATGCTAGGTGGTGTCGCAGCCTTCCTTCGTGAAGTTATGGACGATGCGGTACATACTTCAGATGAATTAGAGAAACAAGTCTCTATACCGTTATTAGGTATGACCCCAGAATTGCCCCAATCTAAAGCCAGCGAACCAATCGTGAGTTTACCTTTTGGTAAACCAAAAATTTTAGAGCCATGGACAGTTCAAGTTAGTAACTGGCCTCCATCCTGGGCATCACTGGATCTAATTTATAAAAATATCCAGTTACTAAATACAACGGAATCATCTTTAAGGTCGATTATGATCACCTCCGCCCTAGCTGGCGAAGGAAAGTCAACTTTAGCCTTGGGGTTAGCTCTAAGTGCGGCTCGTTTACATCAACGGGTACTGTTGATAGACGCAGATTTACGTCATCCTAATCTACATCAAATGCTGAATTTACCCAACGAGCAAGGACTTTCAACCCTACTAGAAAGCGATGCTAACGTCCCAAATCATACAGGTATTCAATCCTCTGGAGCTTATATTGATATTTTGACGGCAGGGCCTGTACCCACAGACGCAGCGAATCTCTTAAGCTCCCAAAGAATGCGGGAATTGATGGCAAAATTTGAGGATACTTACGATTTAATTCTTGTCGATGCTCCGCCAGTTTTGGGTATGGTTGATGCTATCTTGGCAGCATCATTTTGTAGCGGTGTATTGTTAATTTCGCGCATGGGTAAAGTAACCCGTACTGAGCTTAGTCAAGCTACAGCAATGCTCAGTAAGTTAAATACCATCGGCGTTGTGGCAAATCATGCTAATGGACAGACTAGCTATATAAGTTCTCAAAAAGATCGAGGCGTAGTTCTACAACAAGGTTGGGAATAAAAACTGGAACTTGCCTGGATAGTTGTCTGACTTAAAAAACAGTCAGCACGGAGAAAACAAACTAAATAACAGCAAATTGTAGTCTGCGGTAGTAAGCATGGTCGGCTATAAATATTTTCCCACAGTCTAAAATCGCTAAGTAGCTGTCAAAAATGCTGCTTTTTTTAGAGATAACTTAGGCAATTCTACGCAGTTGGTAATGTTAGGAGTAAACCGTGTTTGAAGAATTTGTAAAGAAACGGTAGGTTAAGTAATTTTAATTAGTAAAACTTGACTTAGTAAGATAGACTTAGCTAAAAATGTAAAGATTTTTGAAAAAATAAAAATGCGCGTTGAATTATAGCACTGGGTAATTTTTGGGACACTTTTAGAAAGCTGAAAAAGCTAAATCTGAAGTAGGTATAAGCAAGGCTTATTGAAGTATGAGTAAAGTTTAATTTGTCCTGAATTATTGTTTTTATAACAATCATGAAAAAAGCGATCGCCATACGATGTTAATTTCTAATCTTCCTAATCTACCCACTTACCTGCTGGTAAATGCTCAACAACCAGAACCTAAACTTATTGGCTGGACTTTAAAGTGGCAGCAAAAGCAGCTAATAGTCAAGGCGCAAAAGCCACAACCCCATCAAGTAAATCTAGAAGTCGCTGGCGAACAAAGGTTATCCCAATGCTTGCAAAAGTCGCCAGTAAAGCTAGTCCAAATAGATCCTGCCCTGGGTTCGGCAAATTTAACTATCTGGGCGGAGGGCTGCAAGCAAGCCAAAAAAAAGATATTTTTAAGGGCTGGAAAGGCTCAAAAACTACCTTACTTATACCCTTTTCGTTGGCAGTTAAAGCGAATTTGCGACTTTTTAACGGCGGGGGGTTTACTTTTAATCCTCAGTCCCATAATTTTGGGTTTGATTGTTTTGCAGTGGGTAAAATCGCCTCAAACTCCACTGTTTAAGAGGCAATGGCGTGTAGGGAAACGCGGTCAAATATTTGAGTTACTAAAGTTTAATTTTTTCGCCCCAGGCGATCGCAATTACTGGCAAAATCTGCCCCAATTATTTAATGTTTTGCGCGGCGAAATGAGTATAGTAGGGGCTAGTCCTTGGACTTTAGCCGAAGCTACTTCCTTACAACCAAAACAGCTTAATGCCTTACCAGGCCTTACAGGAATACCTGAAATCAAACCAAATCTAGCCATAAATAGCATTAGTGCTATTCATGCTGCCTATCTCGACCGTTGGTCGCTGGGCAAAGACTTAGGTATTTTACTCCAAACTATGCCCAAAATTTTCTCTGGTAGCCTCAATTAATCCATTATTACTATTAGCAGACACCTATGGGTTTTAATCTTACCGCTCCGTTCCGCCGTTCACTCAAAGCTACTACTTTCTGGAAAGATAACTATTTAATTTTGAGAGAATTTAAGTATTTTCCTAGAGTAGCAATTTTAGCTGTAGTTTTCGCCATAGGTGCGGCAGCTTTTGAGGGTTTCGGATTAGGGTTTTTGTTGGCTTTTTTGCAAAGCTTAGTCAATCCCGACCTACCGCCAATACAAACGGGTTGGCAATGGTTCGATCTATCAATTTTAGGGATAGATAAACCCTCGATGGAGCGGTTGTATCGCGTATCGGCACTGATACTCGCTGCTACTTGGATTCGAGCAGCTTTTAACTATTTAGCTCAAGTTTATACAGAGATAACGCAGCTAAATTTAGTAGATAGACTTAGAAAAAGAATTTTTGAACAACTGCAATCGCTAAGTTTAAGCTATTTTTCTACAAGTCATTCTGGGGAACTAATTAATACTATTACTGGAGAAATTTCTAGGCTGCAACAAGCTTTTGGCTTAGGTGCATTCTTGTTTACTAAAGGGTTAACCTTGGTAGTTTATTCACTAATAATGTTTCAACTGTCCTGGCAACTATCACTGATTGCGATCGCTTTATTTACTCTGTTGGCTGTCGGGTTATCAACGTTGAACAAGCGAGTTAGAGAAGCTAGTTTTGTCGTTTCTAAAGCCAACGGGCAGTTTACCTCTAGAGCTATTGAATTTATTAATGGAATTCGTACCGTTCAAGCTTCTGGGACTCAAGAGTTTGAACGAGCGCGCTATTATAAAGCTAGTAACGATTTAGTGCAGAGTGCGATTAAAGCAACTTTAAGCCTAGCAATAGTCAGACCCCTGGCTGAAGGAGCCGCGACTACGGTTTTAGTAAGCATGATTATTATCGCCATCACGGTGTTTGTTGCTAACGGAACTCTGCAAGTAGCTTCTTTATTAACGTTCTTATTTACATTGTTTCGGATTGTCCCCTCTATTCACGAGATGAATGGGAATAGAGCTTTGATAAGTAGTTTTGGTGGCTCGATTACTAACGTTATGCGACTGCTAAAAACTGACGATAAAAAGTATTTAATCAATGGAACGCAGGAATTTACAGGCTTAAAGCAAGCTATTGAATTTAGGTCAGTAGACTTTTCCTACGAGATTGGCGCTTTAGTGCTGAATAACATTACTTTAACCATTAAAAAAGGACAGACTACGGCTTTAGTCGGTTCTTCGGGTGCAGGTAAGACTACTTTAGCTGATTTAATTCCTCGCTTCTACGACGCTACCCAAGGTCAGGTGTCTTACGATGGCGTGGACTTACGCGACTATGATATTGATACTGTCCGCCATCGGATGGCCGTTGTTAGTCAAGATACCTTTATTTTTAATAGTTCAGTATTCAATAATATTGCTTACGGGCTAGAAACTGTAACTCAACAAGAAGTAGAACGCGCCGCACAACTTGCCAACGCTCTTGAATTTATTTTAGAGATGCCTGAAGGCTTTGATACTCAACTGGGAGATCGCGGAGTGCGGTTATCGGGGGGTCAGAGGCAAAGAATTGCGATCGCACGCGCCTTGCTACGCAATCCAGAAATTCTCATTCTTGACGAAGCAACTAGCGCCCTTGACTCTGTATCAGAGCGATTAATTCAAGAATCCTTGGAAAAACTATCTGTAGGACGAACGGTAATTGCGATCGCTCACCGTTTATCAACTATCGCTAAAGCTGATAAAGTTGTAGTTTTGGAACACGGCAAAATTGTCGAACAGGGAGCCTATCAAGAATTAATCCTTCAGCGCGGCAAGTTATGGGATTACCACAAAATGCAAAATGAACTAGGTCAAAAAAGCTAGACATTAAGCACAATTAAATTTTAACAACCAAGATACAAAGTATTTTCTATCTTGGTTGTTTTTATTAGTTTTAATAACCTAGCCCCTTACTTGCAAGCAAATCTTATTTTTAGCTATTCAATCGCTCTTAGTTTAAGCCGATTAACAATCAAAAATATTATATTTAGCCAGAATTATTACTTTTAATAAAAAAGTAATAATCCTAGCCAACTTAGGCTCCTACCAAATCGTTAAAAGGAAATTAGCATGGTAAGATTGAAGCATAAAAATTAAAAATAGCTAGGTAGCGAAAGTATATATTCATGCGTATAGCCTATTTAACTAGCTACGATGTTTTAGATTCGGCGAAATGGCTAAAACAAACACTAGGTCTTTGCAGTGCAGGTTATCATTTAGCTAAAACTTTAGAGTCTCAATCTACACACCTAGATTATCTCGGTCCGTTAGAGCAGACCAAGCCGTTATTGAGGCATAAGTTTAAATGGCATTTGCATCAAAAGCTATTTCAAAAAGATTATTTCTATTTTTTAGAACCATCAGTGCTAGAAAAGTACAGCGCTCAAATTTTACCAAAACTAGCTAAACTGAACTCTGATGTAGTTCTGTGTCCAGAAAATACTATTCCTATTGCTTACCTTGAATGCAAGCAGCCGATCGTGCTGTGGACAGATGCACCGTTATCTGCATCAATCAATTTTTATCCGTGGTTGAGTAATTTAACCAAAGAAACACTCGCTCATTTATATGCGATGGAAAAACTCGCACTAGAAAAGTGCCAATTACTGATCTTTTTGTCTGATTGGGCGGCTCAAACTACAATTGACACTTATGGGATTGATCCGGCTAAAGTTGCGGTAGTTCCTTGGGGAGCAAATTTAGAAACTAACCGTGATCGTGAAGATATCCACAACATAGTGAAAGCAAAGGACAACGAATGCTGCAAACTATTATTCATCGGTGTAGACTGGTTTAGAAAAGGCGGAGATATCGCTTTGAAAATCGCTGAAGAACTCAACTCTAGAGGGATAGAAACGGAATTGTCTGTAGTCGGTTGCGAACCAGAAACAGAGACTCCTTTACCTAGTTACGTGAAAAAGTTAGGTTTTATTCCTAAATACACGCGGGAAGGCATTAATAAAATTAATAAGTTATTTACTGAATCTCACTTTTTAATTTTGCCTTCAAGAGCAGACTTTTCTCCGCACGTTTTTTGTGAAGCTAATTCTTTTGGGCTACCTTGTATCGGTACGCAAGTAGGAGGTATTCCAACTTTAATTAAGCACGATCTCAATGGTCAAACATTTTCCCTAAATGCAAGTATTTCTGAATACTGTGATTATATTGCAACATTAATGAATAATTATAGCGATTACAAGACTTTAGCTTATTCTTCATTTAACGAATATAAAAGTCGCTTAAATTGGTCAGTAGCTTGCCAAACAGCTAAAAAATTAATTCAGGAGGTATTATGATTAAAAGTACCCCAATAAACAATACTACTCTTGACTTAGGTAATAATTTTACAAATCTTGGATTTTTTTTAATTAACAAAATTTAAGCCAATAAAATTACCAAAATAAAGTGTAAATATTTTTGTCTAATAAAAACCTATCTTATGCCTAAAGTTTCTGTAATTATTCCTGCTTATAATGCAATGACTTATTTACCAG
>JACCVJ010000098.1 GCA_013698215.1 Tatlockia sp.
GTTTGGCTTCTTAAAACTATCTATTAACCAACAAATAATACCTAGGTTAATAGACACATCTGCTAAATTAAACACTGCAAATTGAATTAAGCGCAAATCTATAAAATCTACGACGCTACCAAAAATAAATCTATCAATTCCATTGCCCATTGCTCCGCCTAAAAGCAGCCCATAACTTATTTGTTCAAGCTTTTTTAGTTTGCCGCCAAACAAAGCAAAGCCCATTAAACCTAAACTAATAAACAAAGATAACCAGCGTAGTATAGAAGTATTGCCAGCAAGCAGGCTAAAAGCTGCTCCGGTGTTTCTAACATAAGTAAAATGAAATACGCCTGGTATTAATGGCTGGGTTTCTAATAAATTAAAGTTTTGAACTACCCAATACTTAGTAGCTTGGTCTAAGCACAAACTAATAGTGGCAACAATCCAAAATATCCTATTTTTAAAAACCATAATAATTTGCAAAAACCGCAGAAAAAGTTAAACTTTTGGACTGGAAGCAGCTATAAGTAAAAAATAAACTTAAGTAAATTTTAATAAAACATCAAGTGTCTTAACCCATAAGCTACAACTGTAACAGCACAAACTATTACTAACTGTCCTGGCAAAGGGTATAAAGAATATTTAAGAGCTAACTGTAATAAAGGTAATTGAGAGTTGACCCAGTTGAAAGTATGACTAAAAATTAAATAACTTAATCCGGTCAGATGAATCGCCGCCAAGCCAAAAAAGCAACTAAAAGCAAGAGATTCTATTTTTGGCTGAGTTTTGAAAGCTAATAGACCACAAACCCACGCACCGGGAATAAACCCCAATACATAACCAAAGTAAGGCTGTCTTAAGTAGTCAACGCCACCACCTTGAGAAAATACAGGTAGCCAAGTTAAGCCAAGTAATAGATAAGCAATTTGAGAAATCGCCCCAGCATTCTTACCTCCGACACAACCTATTAGTAGCACTGCGCCAATTTGATAGGTGACACCTAAGAAAAAAGTTTGCACCCCGCTATCATCCCAATTCAAAGGTGAAGTGGTAATGTAAGCATCTAAAAAAGTACCGCCAATAGTTAGAAGTAAGCCGATAAAAGCCCACATTATTTGATTGGGAGCAGTCACGGTTTTGAGGATACAAAGGGGATAAAATACAATCTCATCTTTTCATCTCCTCACGGGACCATTCGCCAGGAATTGGAGCCTCACCACCAATAAGGTTTAGACTTTTCAGCATAGCTTGGTCTTGCTCTGGGGGTTGTCCCATGGTCGTCAGGTAATGACCGACGAGCATAGCATTGATTCCAGCTTTTAAGCCCATTGATTGAAGTTCGCCCATTACCGCCTCACGACCGCCAGCGTAACGTAAAATTTGCGTTGGTAAAATAAGGCGAAAAATAGCGATCGCCTTTAGGGCTTCATAGGGATCTAGTTTAGGAAGATTACTTAAGGGCGTTCCGGCGCGAGGATTGAGCAAGTTTAAAGGGACTGACTCTACTTCAAGGTCACGCAAGGCTAAAGCCAAATCAACCCTATCTTCCCAGCTTTCCCCTAAGCCCATAATTCCCCCAGTGCAAGCTTGAATTCCGGCGGCTTTGAGGTTTTTAATTGTAGCTACGCGATCGCGCCAAGTATGAGTTGTGACAATATTTGGGAAAAAGCTCTCTGAAGCCTCTAAATTGTGGTTGTAGCGCGTTACCCCAGCTTCTTTTAGAGCTTGGGCTTGTTCGGGTGTAACTTCCCCTAACGCGCAGCAGGGCTTGATATTCGTCTCGGCGATAATTTGCTCTACGGTGGCTAAAATTTGCTCAAATTCTGTAGATTTAGGGCTGCTGTACTTCGGCCCGCGCCCTTGACTTACCAGGCAAAAACGTTTTGCTCCGGCAGCTTCGGCGGCTTTGGCTTGAGCTAGTATTTCTTCGCTAGACTTTAAGCCGTACACGGGGGAATCATTGCCTTGATGGTGCGCTGACTGGGAGCAAAAGCCGCAGTTTTCCGAACAATTGCCCGATTTGACGTTGATAATACTGCACAAATCTACGATATTGCCGCAACAAGCTTGACGAACGCGATCGGCGGCGGCACATAACAGTAAAATATTTTCTTGCCCCTCTATATTGGTAAGGGCGATCGCTGTTTCTCGCTCAATTACTTCTCCACTGATTATTTGCTTTGCTAGAATATCGAGCCACTCTTTTAGTAACTCTGTGGTGCTAGGCAAATCAGTATTCAATTTATTAAAGGCGGTTGACAAGGGTGCATGAACCACTTTTTGACCCTATAATGCGTGACTTAAGTGTTGGCATTTTACCACTGGATCGCGCTTTTTACTTCGGCTTTTGCGATGGACATCTAATAAAACTTAGGACATAGATTGTAATATACGGTCATTTTATCTAAATAATCTTTTCACTACAGCTTTTAGTATTCTTAACTTTTTCTTAACCTTGTCTTTACAACAAAACGCTAAGGTCGATACGAATACTCGTAAAAATACGCAGAGCTTTCTATGTTTTCCCGGATTGATTCAAATCGCAGAGCTTTTTTATTGTCGCTGGCAGCCCTTTCCTTTGGAATTGCCTCCTGTCAGCCACAAACCCAAAATGCTCCTAGCACCGATACTAACGCTTCCGCTAGTCCTGCCGCCGATACCAGTGCTGCGGGTGCAACTCTAAATGGTGCCGGGGCTTCCTTTCCCGCGCCATTGTATCAGCGTTGGTTTTCTGAATATAACAAGACTAACCCCAATACCAAAATTAGTTATCAATCGGTAGGTAGTGGTGCGGGGGTAAAACAGTTTACCGCCGGAACTATAGACTTTGGCGGCAGTGACACTGGCATGACCAAAGAAGAAATTGCTAAAGTATCTCGCGGAGTGTTGTTAGTTCCCGCAACCGCCGGAAGCGTTGTCCTAGCTTACAATTTGCCTGGGGTAGAAGGAATAAAGCTTTCAAGAGATGTCTATCCAGATATCCTATTGGGCAAAATTACCAACTGGAACGATCCGAGAATTGCCAAGATTAATCCAGACTTAAAGCTACCCGACCAACCAATTACAGTTGTTTATCGTTCTGATGGTAGTGGCACGACCGCCGTATTAACAAAACACCTCAGTACCGTTAGTCCAGCTTGGAAAAGTGGGCCAGGAGAAGGCAAGTCTGTTAGCTGGCCCGTAGGCACGGGAGCAAAAGGAAATGAAGGCGTAACGGCACAGATTCAACAAACTCAAGGTGCAATTGGTTACACTGAGTACGGATATGCTACGCAAAATAAAATTCCCTTCGCTACTTTAGAAAATAAAGCCGGTAAGTACGTAGCCGCAACACCAGAATCAGCTTCCGCCGCCCTAGCTTCAGTAACGCTACCCGAAGATTTTTTAGCATTTGCTCCCGATCCACCTAGTGCGGAATCGTACCCCATAGTTTCCTATTCTTGGATCATGGTTTACAAAACCTACGACGATCCCGCGAAAGCCCAGGCTGTAGAAAATATGCTCAAATGGAGCTTGACAGAAGGACAAAAGTTTAGCGGCGAATTAGGCTATGTACCTTTGCCAGAAAGCGTAGTCAGCAAAGTACAGCCAGCCGTTGATGCTATTAGCAATTAATAGCTTTGATAGCCAAAATTGCGAAGCCCTGCGTGCGCGCTTGCGCTATCGCACTTGTTTATAGGAAAATAACTCATGAGTTCGCTTACCTCCCAAGCCCAAACAACCATCAAACCCCGCGCTAGTTGGGAAAAAAATCTTGATCTAGGCTTTGTTTGGATAACACGCCTACTAGCAATGGCGATCGCGGCGGTGTTGCTTTGGATTGCTTTAGAAGTAGCAATTGAAGCAATGCCAGCAATTCAAAGATACGGTTTAGGATTTTTGACCTCTACAGCTTGGAATCCTGTAAAAGAGGAGTACGGTGCATTACCCCACATTTACGGGACTATAGTTACGGCATTTATTGCCTTACTACTAGCTGTCCCTATTGGTGTAGGAACGGCTTTAGTAGTTAGCGAGAATTTTCTCCCCGCCTCGGTGCAAACTGTAGTGGTATTTCTCATTGAACTCCTAGCAGCAATTCCCAGTGTAGTGTACGGCTTGTGGGGCATTTTTGTATTGATTCCCATACTTAAACCTATCGGTAAAGTATTGCACTCATCTTTAGGTTGGCTGCCAATATTTGGTACACCTCCTTCGGGCCCCGGTATATTCCCGGCGGGTATAGTTTTGACAATTATGATATTGCCAATTATTACGGCAATATCCCGCGATGCGTTGGTTTCATTACCGCCGGACTTGCGCCAAGCTGCCTATGGGTTAGGGGCGACGCGCTGGGAAACAATTTTTCGAGTTTTACTCCCGGCGGCAACTTCGGGGATTGTGGGGGCGACAATGTTAGGGCTAGGGAGGGCAATGGGTGAGACAATGGCGGTAACGATGATTATCGGCAACTCTAACCGCATTAGTCCATCTATTTTGACTACAGGAAATACCATTGCTTCGTTGCTGGCTACTCAATTTGCCGAAGCCGATGGCATTCAAAGAGCCGCTTTGATGTACGCTGCTTTAGTTTTATTTGGACTAACTTTGATCGTCAACGTTCTGGCAGAGCTAGTAGTGCGTAGAGTTGGGAGAATTTAGGTTAAAGAAATTTACTGCCGTAAAGCTAGAAAAAAAGCATAAAGTATGATGTCTCAAAATCCAGAGCGATTTTCTAAAAGCACTGTAAACCGCAGTTTGAATCGTTCTCCAAACTCTCAAAGAGTCATATTTGGTACAGTAATGACGACTTTAGCGTTTGCCTGCGCGATCGCTGCTTTAATTCCTCTAATTGCCGTACTTAGCTACGTCACAATCAAAGGTTTTAGCCGTCTCAACTTGGGTGTATTTACCGAACTCCCACCACCTCCGTTAGTAGAGGGTGGTGGCTTTGGCAGCGCCATTGTAGGGACTTTAATTATGGTAGGGATTGCAGCTTTAATTAGCATTCCTGTAGGGGTACTGGCAGCAATTTATTTAACGGAGTTTAGTAAAGGTAAAATAGCTGATACTATCCGGTTTGCTACCAACGTTTTGAGCGGCGTTCCATCGATTATTGCTGGAGTGTTCGCCTACGGGGTGGTAGTGTTTCCAATGGGCGGCTTTAGCGCGATCGCTGGGGGCATTGCTTTAGCAATTTTGATGCTGCCAATTATTGTCCGCACTACTGATGAATCGCTGCAATTAGTCTCTAGAGACTTGCGCCAAGCGGCGGTAGGTATTGGCGCAACTAAGTTTCAAACCGTAGTCCAAATTGTTTTGCCCGTTGCGATTCCAGCTATTGTTACTGGTACAACTTTAGCGATCGCTAGAGCGGCGGGAGAAACCGCACCATTGCTATTTACAGCGCTGTTTACGCAGTTTTGGCCCACCAACTTAACGTCTCCTACTCCATCACTGGCGGTTTTAGTTTACAACTTTGCGACCGTCCCGTTTGACAACCAGCAAGAATTGGCTTGGGCGGCTTCTTTAGTTTTAGTATTTTTAGTTTTAATTACGAGCATTATTTCTCGTATAGCTACTCGCAAACGGGCTTGATGGTTTGGATTTAAACTTAACAGCCGAAAATTTAACGTTTGATCGCCCTAACACCTATCAACATACTCACTCCTATTATGGCTACTGACAGTCTCACTCTCAATAAAACGCAGACCATTCTACGCACAGAAAATCTTAATGTTTATTATGGAAAATTCTTAGCCCTAAAAAACATTTCTTTAAACATCCCTAAAAACCAGATTACTTCCTTTATTGGCCCCTCTGGTTGTGGAAAAAGTACCTTGCTGCGCTGTTACAACCGTCTTAATGACTTAGTTGATAGTTTTCGTTGCGAAGGGAAAGTTTTTTACTACGATCAAAACCTTTATGCGTCTTCTATAGATCCTGTAGAAGTGCGACGACAAGTGGGGATGGTATTTCAAAAACCTAACCCTTTTCCCAAATCAATTTACGACAACATTACCTTTGGCGCTAAGATTAACGGCTATCGCGGCAATATGGATGAATTGGTAGAGCAGTCTCTTAGACAATCGGCTTTATGGGATGAAGTTAAAGACAAACTCAAGCAAAGCGGCTTATCGCTTTCGGGAGGACAACAACAGCGTTTGTGCATTGCTCGTGCGGTAGCAGTCCAGCCAGATATTATTTTAATGGATGAACCATGTTCGGCTCTCGATCCTATTTCGACAATCAAAATTGAAGAATTGCTGCAAGAACTTAAGCAAAAATACACCATTGTGATTGTTACCCACAATATGCAGCAAGCCTCACGAGTTTCGGATATGACGGCATTTTTTAACGTTGAACCCACAGATAAAGGCGGGAGAATGGGCTATTTAGTAGAATATGCCCCTACTGAAGTCATCTTCCAAAATCCTCAAGAGAAGTCAACCCAGGAATATGTAAGCGGACGTTTTGGGTAAGGGGCGATTACTTTACCCGCTAAAAATCAAACTTGGTTAGCATCTAGCAATTAGCTAAAGTGACAATAGAATTGCCTAGCGTGTTAACAATTACTTTTAATCGATGAGAAAAAATAATAAATTACTGCTACCGATATTAGCAACCAGTTTGCTAGTTGGTGGCGGAATCGCTGCTTACTGGCTGTTAATTCAACCCCAAAAATTAGCTCAATTACCCCTTGGGGCTAATATCATTCCTCAAGAAGCTTTACTTACGGTTTCTGTATCTACAGAGCCGAGCAAATGGCAGCAATTGCGGGAATTTGGTACGCCCCAAACTCAAGCTATTCTAGATAATTATTTGGTAGAATGGCGCGATCGCACCCTTACCGACAATGGATACAACTATCAAAAAGATATCCAGCCTTGGGTAGGAAAAGAAGCAACTTTAGCTGTAATGTCTCTCCAAGCAGCGCCAGCAATGGTATTGGTACTACCGATTGCTAAACCCAATTTAGCAGCCTCATTGCTATCAAAACCCCTTGCTCAAAAACCAAAAAGTCGCACTTATAAAGGCATTGAAATAAAAGTAACTCCAAATTACTCCGCAACCGTAATAGATAATCGTTTTTTAGTTATTAGCGACAATCCCAAAGCTACGGAAAACGTAATTGATACTTATTTTGGGAAAAACTCCTTAGTAAAAATGCCTGGTTTTCAGGAAAAATTTGGAGAAATTGCCAAAGAAAATCATTTTGCTCAAGTGTATGTTAATATTCCTGCCGCCGCTCGGCTAGTAAATAGCAATCCCAAAAAACTATCTCCCCAACTAGCCCAACTCCAAGAAAATCAAGGGTTAGCTACCACAATTAGTTTAGAGCCACAAGGGATTGGGTTTAAAAGTGTATCGTGGTTGAAGCCAGATAGCGATCGCGTCCATTTGGTGCAAAATAATGCCGGGAAAATGCAAAACCTTTTACCCGCCGAAACCTTGATGATGGTATCGGGGGGAAACTTGCAGCAATTATGGCTTGATTATTTGCGATCGGTAAAAACTAATCCTCTTGCACCTATTCCCCCAGAAAATTTACGGGCGGGTGTCAAAAATACTACCGGATTAGATTTAGATGATGATTTGCTAAGTTGGATGGATGGCGAGTTTTCCTTAGCTGTAATTCCAGCAACGACAAAAGCTGGTGCTTCACCGAATGACTTTGCCTTGTCATTGGCGTTTATGGTGCAAGCAAAAGACTCAGACAAAGCTAAAAAAGCCTTCCAGGAAATAGATAAAGTAATTAGCAGTCAATATCAATTCAAAATCACCGAAACCCAAGTTAGGGGAAAACCTGTTGTCAATTGGATTGCACCCTATGGTACGCTGACGGCAACTCATGGCTGGTTAGAAGAAAATGTTGCTTTTTTCACTCTGGGCGCACCTTTAACAGAGAAACTTATTCCCCAACCTGCGGCTAATTTAGCTAGTACCGAGCAATTTCAAAAAGCCGTCCCATCGCAACTTAACCCCAATAATGGGCAGTTTTTCTTAGATATCAATCCAACGTTCAAAAACTTACCCTTACCTCAAGTTATCCCCAATCAACAAATTGCTCTAGAGGCGGTACGCTCAATCGGAGTGACAACGGCGGTAAAAGATCGTCATAGTATTCGTTATGACATTTTTATGGCGCTTAATAAAACTGCAAACCCTAAGCCTTTATCTAGTTCGTCTCCATCGCCGACACCCTAAAATTGCAGAGCTTCAACTTTAAATAATAAAGTCTTTAAACTTACATCAGCACTCAAGTAACAGTTGCAGTTAGGATCGATGAGAGTAGAAATAAATTTTTAGCTTAAAGCGACGCGGAGAACACTATATGAATCTGGTTTCCCTCCAGAATTGGCTAGATAATGCTGCTTTTGCGGTGTTATTTGCCACCATGTTAATTTACTGGGTAGGGGCAGCTTTTCCTCAATTGCGCTATTTACCAGCAATGGGAACGGCGGGAATGGCGATCGCAAATTTGTGTATGGCGACTTTATTAGGCGCTAGATGGATTGAAGCGGGCTACTTTCCTTTAAGTAATTTGTACGAGTCGCTGTTTTTTCTAGCTTGGGGCATTACAACCATTCACTTTTTGGCAGAAAACAACAGCCGCAGCCGTTTAGTAGGGGTTGCCACTGCCCCTGTAGCCATGGCGATTGTTGCTTTTGCAACTTTAACTTTGCCTTCTAAAATGCAAAGCTCTGAGCCTTTAGTCCCGGCGCTCAAGTCCAATTGGCTGATGATGCACGTCAGCGTGATGATGTTGAGTTATTCAGCTTTAATGGTGGGTTCGTTACTTGCGATCGCATTTTTAATTGTGACTCGTGGGGCAAATATCGAATTGCGGGGTAGCTCAGTAGGTACGGGTGGCTATCGCCTGCATCGGGCTACTGATTTGGCGGCGCAAAGATTGGCGATTACGACTACTGACTACAACAGTAATGGTAATACGGCAGTGCTTAACTTAACTACTGAAGCTGTAGCCGAGGCGCTTTCACCTCAACGCCTCAGCCTTGCGGAAACTTTAGATAATATCAGCTACCGGATTATTGGGCTAGGATTTCCTTTACTTACTATCGGGATTATTGCCGGGGGAGTTTGGGCAAATGAAGCTTGGGGATCTTACTGGAGTTGGGATCCTAAGGAAACTTGGGCTTTAATTACTTGGTTAGTATTTGCAGCTTATCTCCATTCTCGGATTACTCGCGGTTGGCAAGGTCGCAGTCCGGCTATTTTAGCCTCGGTGGGGTTTGTCGTGGTCTGGGTTTGCTATTTGGGTGTCAATCTTTTAGGTAAAGGCTTGCATTCTTATGGCTGGTTTTTTTAGTCAATCAAAGGTCAAGTTTTAGCCATAAAATATAACTCGATATCAATTGCAGGTTAGCTAAAGCGTGAAGCTATTTATTTACCATACCCCTGAACTTACTCCCAGTGATACTATCCCCGATTGCGCGATCGCTGTGGATGTACTTCGAGCTACAACGACGATGGCGACGGTCTTGGCGGCTGGTGGTGAGGCTATCCAGGTGTTTAGCGATTTGGATACGTTAAAGCTTGTTAGCGCTGATTGGGACGCAGATAAGCGCCTCCGCGCCGGAGAGCGGGGCGGCGCTAAGGTGGAGGGGTTCGATTTGGGTAATTCTCCTTTAGACTGCACTGAAAAGCTCGTCAAAGGGCGGAGGTTGTTTATTAGTACGACTAATGGAACCCGCGCTTTACAACGAATACAGAGCGCTCCAGCCGTCTTAGCTGCTGCTTTTGTTAACCGGGCGGCGGCGGTAAATTACCTTTTAGCTAAACAGCCCGAAATAGTTTGGATTGTGGGTTCGGGTTGGGAAGGTACTTATTCTCTAGAAGATACGGCTTGCGCTGGGGCGATTTCTTATAGTGTTTTGCAGCAAACAAATACTCCTCTAGATGAACTTGCAGGTAATGATGAGGTTGTAGGGGCGATTTCTCTTTACGAACAATGGCGCGATCGTTTGGTTGAGCTATTTCATCAAGCTAGTCACGGTAAGCGTTTGTTGCGCCTTGGCTGTCATGAGGATATAAAGTACTGCGCTCAAGTTGATATTTTGGATGTTTTGCCTATCCAGTGTGAGCCGGGGGTGTTGAAAATATTGGGGTAAATAGCTTTGTTTAAGGGGTTGCTGGGCAAAACCAGGAATTGGGGGATCTGCCCCCCAAACCCCCCATTGGGGGACGGTTGCGTCCCCCAAACCCCCTCCAAAAGGTCTTTCAATCCCTCCGCTAGTTTTTGGGTAGTAGGTCTTTTGCGAATGAGTAATTAATCTGTCAATTCTCTCAGTTTCTGCAAGTCTCCTCCTAAATATCCAGCGAAGTTCTGTTGCTGTT
>JACCVJ010000128.1 GCA_013698215.1 Tatlockia sp.
ATCGATAAAGCACGGGCGATCGCAACTCTTTGTTTCATCCCTCCCGATAACTGCGTCGGCTTTTTGTCGGCGGATTCTGTTAAACCCACCATTGCCAAATGTTCATTGACAATTGCTCTTTTTTGTGCCTCTGGCTTATCAGGATAAACCGAATCTACAGCTAAATAAACGTTTTCAAAGGCAGTCATCCAAGGCAACAAGCAATAGTTTTGAAACACCATCATCCGGTCGGGGCCGGGTTCAGTAATTGCTTTTGATTGCAGTCTAACTTCACCATCGGAGGGGGTATTAAATCCTGCCACCATATTTAGCAGCGTTGATTTGCCACAGCCAGAGTGACCAATCAGGCAAACAAACTCACCTTCACCCACGCTAAGTTCTACGCCATCTAAGACTGTGTAGGGGCCTGTGGGGGTGGGATAAATTTTCGAGACATTCTCAATAACTAGAAAAGGTTCTTTTTTAGGCGTTGTTGTAGTTATTGGAGAAGTCGCATTATTAGTTTTAAGTATTTGCATAGTTTTGGAGGATTGAATGCTAAATTGCGCTTAGGTAAGTTTTGGTGCGGGTTCGCTTATCTACTGACGGTTAAATCAAACATATTTCTTGAATTCGTAAAGGCTGTTTGATTTCCAGACTATTGAGATACTTGATTGGATCTTCTGGATCGAAGACGATGCCGTCAAAGATCATTGTTCTAGGATCTCGTCCTATATCCAAAAAGCCTAGTTCTCTTGCGGCTTCACCAAATACATCCGCACGACAAACTCGATCGAGGATTTCTTGCCAGTTTTTGGGAAATGGTGCTAAACCCCAGCGTGCCAATTGCGTCATCATCCATAGCCTTTCTGCCCGGTCTGGGTAGTTGGTTTTGTTGACGTAGAATTGGTTAAAAGAAAGTAGTTGCACGGGTTCGGAACCGTCACCGCGATTATAAGGATCGAGAAATCCGGGGCGAGTGTATTCGGGGGCTGAACCAACGTATTCTGAGCGGCAGAGGAGTTCGACAATTTCTTCTCGATTACGCCAGTCGTCGCAGTATTCACAGGCTTCAAGCAGAGCTTTAACTAAGGCTACATGAGTTTGGGGATATTTATTTGCCCATTCTTCTGTTACACCTAAAACTTTTTCTGGATGCCCTGCCCAAATTTCTAAATCTGTCGCAATCACAAAGCCTAAGTCTTCGTACACGGCGCGAGAATTCCAAGGTTCGCCACAACAGTAACCGTCAATATTACCCGCTTTGAGGTTTGATACCATCTGCGGTGGTGGAACTACCGTTAAGCTGACATCTGTATCGGGGTCAATTCCGCCAGAAGCTAACCAGTAGCGCAATAGTAAGTTGTGCATCGACGCAGGATGCACCATCCCTAAAGTATGGACTTTATCGGGAGTAGATGCGATCGCTTCTTTAAAGTCTGCTAGGGTTCTTACCCCTTGGTCGAACAGCTTTTTGCTAAAAGTAATTGCGTTACCATTGCGCGACAAATTCATGGCACTAACTATAGGAATTGGCGGTTTATCACCCGCACCCAAAGTTAAAGCTAAGGGCATTGCCGCGACCATTTGCGCCGCATCTAAGCGCCGCGAACCGACACCTTTAGCAATTTCTTTCCAACTTGGTTCGCGGCTTAAAACTACCTCCGTTAAGCCGTATTTTTCAAAAAAGCCTTTTTCTTTAGCGACTACTAACGGGGCGCAGTCGGTGAGGGGAATAAAACCAAGTTCTAAATTTACCTTCTCTAAACCATTGCCTGCTAAAACTACTTTTTGCTTTGCTTTACGCTGTTTTGCGCGTTTTTGCTGATTGAGGAAATAAATTATTTCGTTCCGCAAGCCGTAGTAACTAGGATGATTAACTACTTCCATCTTTTGACGGGGGCGAGGTATTTCAACATCAATAATCTGCCCAATTTGCGCTTCGGGCCCATTCGTCATCATCACAATGCGATCGCTTAATAGCAAGGCTTCATCGACATCGTGAGTCACCATCACGCAAGTTAAGTTGCTTTCGTTGCAGATTTTCATCAATTGTTCTTGCAAACCACCGCGCGTTAAAGCGTCTAATGCCCCAAAAGGTTCGTCTAGTAGCAGTAGTTTGGGACGAATTGCTAAAGCACGGGCGATCGCAACTCTTTGTTTCATCCCTCCTGATAGTTGCCCAGGACGCTTATCGGCGGCGGCGCGCAGCCCTACTAAATCGATGTGATGTTCGACAATTGATTTGCGTTCGCCTTTAGGTTTATTTTGATAAACTTCGTCTACTGCCAAGCTGATATTTTCCGAGACGCTCAACCAAGGCAATAAAGAGTAGTTTTGAAACACTACCATGCGATCAGGCCCTGGTTCTTTTACTTCGCGTCCTTCTAAAATCACTCCTCCAGAACTTGCCCTATCTAATCCAGCAATAATATTTAGTAAGGTAGATTTGCCACAACCAGAGTGACCAATCAAGGAAACAAATTCGCCTTGAGGGATCTTGAGGTCGATATTTTTTAGGGCTGTGTAGCTGTTGCCGTTGGGCAAGGGAAAGATGCGATCGATGTGGTCTACTTCAACAAATACAGACATGACTTATTTAAGGCTGGAGGGTAAAGGCTACTAGCAAAATTCAGGAAATTCTTGTTTACGCTTTATCTTGCGTAACATACTTTATTTTTGCCACTTATTTCTGTTCTTCTGGAACTACTTTGCTGGCAATAAATGCTACCAGGCGATCTAGTATCAGACCCACAATCCCAACGTAAATTAATGCCAAGATAATTTGACTCAACAGCGAGCTATTGTAAGCATCCCAAATAAAGAAGCCAATTCCCACACCACCAACGAGCATTTCCGCCGCTACAATTGCCAACCAAGATAAACCGATGCCAATTCTTAACCCTGTAAATATATAAGGAACGGTAGCCGGAAATAAGATTTTAAAGAAATACTTAGAACCAGACAATTTCAACACTCTAGCCACGTTGCGGTAGTCTTGGGGCAATTGCTGAACGCCTACGGTTGTATTGATAATAATCGGCCAAATCGACGTAATGAAAAT
>JACCVJ010000130.1 GCA_013698215.1 Tatlockia sp.
TGCCCAAGTCTAAAACTTCGCCATTTTTGACAATTTGCTTTTTAAATGGTTGGTGTACCATATCTTCTAGAAACTGCAAGGCAACTTTTGACCCGACTACCGTTGCATCAGGATTTAATTGCAAAATGTCTTTAACTAATCCACTATGATCTGGCTCAGTGTGGCTGATAACTATGTAATCAATTTCTGTAGGATTAATTAGTTTCGTCAGCGTATCTAAATATAACTTGCGGAACTTTTCGTGACTGGTATCTACTAAAGCTGTTTTTTCACCACGAATTATAAAAGAGTTATATGTAGTGCCGTTTTGCAAGCCAAATTCGATGTCAAAGCGATCGCGATCCCAATCTAAGGAGCGAATCGCTGTCGTATTCGGTGCAATTTCGGCAGTTTGCGTAGTTAACCGCTTTTGGTCTTTATCAGTGAGCGCTACCATCGGTCGTCTCCTTAGCAACTATCTTCATTCTCTCACGAGTGCCAAGTAAAGCTTTATTGAAAAATTTATAGTTACGTTAATAAATATCAATCTCTAAAAGTGCCTAAAGTATCGGTAAGGGCGAAGTGCGAAGCTCTGCGATCGCGCTGGCGTGATCGCGCCAAGCAAAAAACTGCAACAATACACCAATCTAGTTGAGGAGTTAACGCAGAGTACAGTGAGTCTAGAGAAGCAATTAGCTTACTTTGTAGCGTAATCAGACAATACTAAACTAAATCCCCGATCCATCAAAAAACTCTTGAATTGCTTTATCTCTAATTTGACAACTAGAGACGATGGCGGCGGAAACATCTTTTGCTTCTAAAATTGCCTCATGAGAAGACAATTGTTGATCGTGTAGTTTTTCTACTTGTTGTTCTAATCCTTCAATGCGATCTAACAAAGCACGGATTACTTCAGCTTCAGAATCTGGCAAACTGCCGTGTTCTAAAGGATCTACCCGTACTCCCGCACGATAAATAATTCTCCCCGGTACGCCTACTACTGTGCAGTTAGAAGGTACATTTCGCAAGACTACAGAACCCGCACCAATTCTAACATTACTGCCAATTTCTATATTGCCTAACACTTTAGAGCCAGCACCAACTACAACGTTATCGCCTAAAGTTGGGTGACGTTTACCGCTTTCTTTCCCTGTACCGCCGAGGGTGACACCTTGATAAATTAGCGCGTAGTCGCCCACAATAGCGGTTTCACCAATCACAACCCCCATACCATGATCGATAAAAAAACCTTTGCCGATAACTGCCCCAGGGTGCATTTCAATTCCCGTTGCAAACCGAGCAATAAAAGAAATCAAGCGAGGAAGAAACGGTATGCCCTGACTATAAAATCTGTGGGCGATACGGTGCAACACTATTGCTTGCAAGCCAGGATAGAAAAATAAGACTTCTAACCAGTTGCGGGCCGCAGGATCGCGCTCAAATATAATCCGAAAATCAGCAAGCAGTGTAGATAGCACGCTGTTATACCCGCCTTGAGTAAATACTCCATCTTTTATTTTAGCGTTAATTGTTGCTACTCTTGTATGGAAAGAGTGTATTTATACTTTGCCCCAGCATCGATCGCACCTACCCAAATTTGATAAGTACCCGCTTGCCACTTAGAACTTTCTATACTAGCATCTTTGTTGTTTCCACTATCATCACTGCAACTAATACTATCTTTTGGCCCTTTGATTACTAAAGTAGTATCGTTTCCTTCGCTATTTACTGCAACTTTCAAGCGCTCGAAGTCTTTATCTAATACCAATAAGTGATCGGGATTGGTATCGCCAAAGCCAATACAAGGGTTATTGTTGCGATCGCGGTTAGCTATGGTAGATAAGGAATAAGAGCCACCTGTAAAGCCTGTAGAGGTTCCTTGAGATGGTTTAAAGCCAGGAGCCAAAGACAGAGCACCAAAGTTAGCTGGTTGCGCTGCTACGGGTAGCACACTAATAGCTGTAAGCAGCGCTAACAAATAACTATTTTTAAATCTAATTAAGGGGCGAATAAACTTGATCATAGCCCTAGGAATATTTCACATAAAGTATGTATCTATACCTACTCTAGCTAATAAAACTAGCAATTCCTTTTTTATGTGCCACAGTTTACTTTGGCATACAATAGTTTTTCGCAGAAGATTAAATTTTTCTTCTCTTTAACCTCAAACAAAAAGCTATAAATAGGTTTAATCTACCCAGTCTTTAATTTAGCAATGCCTCCTTTTTTACTAATTGTTATTTTGTTAATAGCGGGAACTTTTTTTACTCAAGTATTTGTTTTAACTCCGTTCGATTTTTTCCACAGCTTAAATCTACCAGGCGGCATATTTTTAGTTCTGTTAACGCTGCTTATCTGGTGTTTTGGCGAGTGACTTATTTGGCATTGAATTTAAAGAAAACACCGCCAGTAAGTAATTGATCTTTGTTGTCGTAACTGCTAATAGTTAGCGATCGCAAATTATTAAAAAATGGCTTCCCGGCTACTTCCAGCAGGCTAATAATCGGCAATTCACGCTTAATCATTGCTTGATTTTCTTGCCAATCTATATATACATAGCCTTCATTTGGCTGAGGAAGGGCGCTGGTACTTGCAATAAATTGAGAATTAGCTGCTAAAGAGCCGTTTTTATTGACTTTTAAAACTTGTTCCATTGCAGCGATTGATGTGGTAAAAACTTCGTAGTTATCTACCGTAGTATGTACCCCTTGCACTTTGGCTTTGAGGGTAATTGATGACTCGATAGAATTTGCGGCTGGCGATGCTACGGGCGCTAACTGCGTCCATGCAGAGACTTTTTGATTTTCTATGGGTAGAGAAGTAATACTTAATTCTTTGGTAGAAGCGATCGCATTTAATTTTTCAATTCCTTCTACAGCGCTAGGAGTTTTTTCTACTACAAAAATCCAATCATTATTTGGTAGTTTCCCTAAAGCGTATTCTCCCTCTACCCAACTGAAAATATCATTTTGTAAATTTAATCCCCAATTTTTTTGAAGTTCTGCTAATGGACTTTCAACTAATTTAGTTATTGATAAGCTTGGGGAAACTTGCGCCCAAAATTGCTGCAAATTGCTATTAGGTAATGCTTTCAAATCTACTCCAGAAATTGCCAAATTCACCGCCGCAGGAAGATATTGTAAAGCCTTAGCTGGTTGCGCCAATGTAGGCGTTGACGGCAAAATTTCTCGATCTAATCCTGCAACTATAGTAGTTTCTGCAAGTAATCCTTGAGGATTTAATTCTAAAGCCACAATTTGACTTTCATAAGTTGGCGAATCTAATTTTTTATCTCCAGATAAACTAGGATAATTTAAAAACGCTAAACCCACTTTACGAGCAGATAGTTGTGTAAGCGCTTGCTGATATTGGCTAGAAGTCGTTAAGTTGAGATCGGGGGCTTGAACATTGTTAACAGCTTCTTTTAAGACTTGGGGATGATTGGCAAATAATACAAAATCATTGCCTACAACCGCCCCAGAAAAACCGCTTTCTTTATTGTCCGATTGCAGACGAGGACTGTTGCTTAATAGCCTAATTCCGTTGGATTCTTCGATAACTAAATTAGCCCCAGCGATCGCCTTTTTTGTAAACAACAACTCTACAAAATCCCGGCTTTTTTGTGCGTCTTTGGTGGCGATGGCTAATAAATACCCCGGTTGTTGTCCATTACTAGGATCGCGATCGCGATCGGTGCTAGTTACAGCTACAGTAATTTCTTCCCCTACCCAAGGCTTAATATCTTGCTCGTAGTCAAGGTTAGTATTAGCTAGTACGCTATTTTTAATTTGGTTTAATTCGTCTTTCGTTTTGCGTCTTTCTTTAGAACTTGCAACCAATTGCGCCAAATCTTCGAGGCGATCGGGATTTACTAACAGTGATAACATAATTGGCGCTTGCTTGGATACAAACATCGCGGCGCTGGGGTTATTTTGGCTACCAATTAGCGCCACGTTTTCCAAACTTTTACAACCGCCAATCCCTGTTAGGAATACAACTATAACAACTAATAGAGAAAAAAATGACTTTTGATTCATAGCGGAAAACCAATTGCAAAAATTAATATTGACAAAATATTAATATCATGTATTCCATTAAAAACTGGTAGGAATGCTAAAAATAAGTTTAGTACTAAGTTTGAGCAAGATGTCAGCCCAATTTCAACCGCCGATTGTTTCCGTTAGTGTA
>JACCVJ010000153.1 GCA_013698215.1 Tatlockia sp.
TAGTCAAAAAAACTTGTTCCAAGTTTCCATCTAAGAAACCCATTCATCGCGGAAGTGGTACTCAACACCAGACACTCATTTTTTCCATTATTAATACTGCTTAATTCTTAACCGAAAAGTATTGATCTGCTTGCTACAAGCGGATTTTTACGGATAATTCTTAAAACTTATACCATATCCTTACTCAATATACGTAGAATTGCTAATACTTAGGTACACGCAAAAACACTGAGGTAGAGATATTCAGAAGCGAAGGAGCGCCCGATAGTTACTGACTATAATTTATTTTGCTGAAGGCGGCGTTTTTGACTAGCTCCGGTCATTTTTAAAGCCACTTGCTCAACTTGTTGATAAAAAGACTTAGGTAGTAGCCGAATTGAGTAAGCAGCCGTGAGTGTTAGCAAAGTGCGGCGGGGCTCTTCAAGCAAAATCTGCCAGTGAGTCGCTAAAGCCTGATGGGTCAGTTGCACCGCCGTAACACCATCATGTAAACGGATAGCTCGGCGAGCGGAATAACGCAAGTAGTAAGCCATCGCTGGATTTTTCCACTTAGCGATAAATTCTGGCGCATAGGAACGCGTTTTTTCAATTACTTTTTCTAAAAATTCTAACTGTGTTAGTACATTCGCTGATAACCCGCCCGAATTGACTCGATAAAGCGTCAAAACTTCTGCAATCCCCTCCATTTGCCAAGCGGTTTGTAAGATAATTCGCATCCAACATTCCATATCTTCAGACTGACGGAAGCTCTCATCAAAATAAAAGTCTTCTACTTCACCATGAAGATTATCTTGAAACTTAATAGCTGTAAAAACTTCGCGTCGAATCACTGGTGCGGAACCATTGCCAATCGGATTGCGGCAAAGAACAATCGGGGGAGTAATATTAGTAAATTGAGGAATTTGATAAATCCCTAAAGGCTGCCCCTCGTCGTCAATAAATGCCGAGCAGCTAAAACTAACTCCTACTTTGGGCGAACTATCTAAATGATTAACGTGTTTTGCTAATTTTTCTGGTAACCACAAATCATCGGCATCTAACAAAGCTAGATACTCTCCTTGAGCATGGCGAATACCCGTATTTCTAGCCCCAGCTAACCCCCGGTTTGGCTGGTGGATAATATTAATTCTGTTATCAGTAAATTCTTGGCAAATTGCTATGCTGCAGTCAGGGGATTCATCGTCAATAATGATAATTTCAAAATCTGTGTAAGTTTGATTGAGAATAGAATTTATCGTTGCCGCTACATATTTTTCGGCTTTATATACGGGAACAATTACAGATACTTTTGGCATGGCAGTTAGCAGATTTTTGTAAGTATTTTAGGTCAAATATAAATTAAACGGCTTTAGAGAATACGTAGCGGGTAGCCCAAAATGTAAATAAAGGTAGAAAAATTACATGACATAGCAGTACAGAAGTAGCTACCCCCACGATTTGCCACTGCACCCCAATTAAGATTCCAGTAATTACAATTGCTGTAAATATTAGATTCCACCTTAACATTAAGTCGGGCTTGCCCACCGCGATTAGAAGTTGAGAAGCAGCATCGGCAAAGGGGCGAGGAATTGCTGATAAACAAATCAAAATTAGGACTGGTAAAGCAGATACCCATTGTTGACCAAAAACAATTGGCACATAAATAGGTGCTAGGCTGGACTGCAAAACTACAATAGGAATGATAATAAAAGCAATTGTTTTAATGCTACTTAAATATTGCTTTTTAAACTGTGACCAGTCGCTTCTCACCGCGCACAAATGAGGTAGCAAGGCTATATTAATAGCATTGATAATACTTAAACTTACTCCTAACCCGGCATTAAAAGCAAAGTAGTATAATCCTAATACCTGGATTCCTAAAATTCGACCAACTATTAAGTAATCTAAGTTATTCACCGCAGTTTTTAACAATTCACTGCCCAGTACATTCCTTCCAAATTCAAAGATGTTTCCCCAATGTTGCGTTGTAAACTTTTGTGTTGGTCGCCATGGATGATTTGTATAATTAACTAAAACCCAGAAGGGAGACATTAAGAGTCTAGTTAAAACAATTGCCCACAGTCCCAAACCTGAAGCAGCTAGAATAGCGGTGATAATGTTACCACCAGTAATTTGAATGAAGTTATTAAAAGCTGTAACTTTGAGTCTGTTTTCCCTTTGAATAAGTGTTGCTTGGATAACGGCGATGGGAATTGTTAAATATAAAATTGCTGTGATACATATAGGTAAAATAAGTTGAGGAGCTTGATAAAACCAAGATACAGGAAAAGCTAAAATACACTGAATAAAAAATAAACTTATATAAACTACCCAATTCAACCAATAAGCAGAATTACATAATGTCTCTAGTTCTTCTGCGTCGGCTTGAATAAGTTTAGCGCTAACTCCATTGCGAGAAAATACTTCTATAAACTCCGCCGTTGTGATGATAATTGCCGCCAAGCCATAATCATAAGGAGTTAAAAACCGTGCTAAAACAACCGTTGTAACCAGCCGAAAACCCCGATTTAAAATTTCTGAGCCACCCATCCACCCAAGATTGCGAATAAACTGGCTAGAAAACTTTTTTTGAAAAGAGTTAAATAAAGCGGTAACTTTTATCATTAAATATGCGTATTCTAATTTGGCATTTTGAAAAAATAAATCCGATGATGCCATCTAATAATAAACAAAATTATCAGCTTTGACGGCAGCCAAATAATTACTCACTGCCACATCTAGAGTAAACAGCTTGGTATCTTCTGGGGCGAAAACACGTTTTGGTTGACTAAGTACCTTTAATATAGATTCAGCTAGGGCGATCGCGTCTCCCACCGGAACTAGTGGGCCTAAACGTCCATTTTGGAGGATCTCCCTCGGCCCGCTTGGGCAGTCTGTGGAAACTACTGGTGTACCTACTGCTAAAGCCTCAATTAACACATTTCCTAACCCTTCCCAGGCGGAGGAAAGGATAAAGACATCTGATTGAGCCATATAAGCATAAGGATTGTCTGTAAGCCCTGGCAAGCTGACATCGTTTTGTAACCCTAGCTGCTCAATCAGGCTTTCAAGTTGGGGATTCTGTTCGCCATCACCTAAAATAACTAAACGGCATACCTTTTGTTTGCGAACTAAGGCAAAAGATTTAATTAAAGTAGTAAAGTCTTTTTGCTGCGTCAGCCTGCCTACACCTAAGATGATGGGCATTTCTTTAGAGACAAACCAAGGATGAGTTATGGATTCCTTTGATTTTTGCAATAGTTCAGAGGTGATTACCGGATTGTAGATTACCTTAATTTTTTCTAAAGGTAGTTTTAGACTGCGAGACATATCTCCTGCGACTCCATGAGATACGGCTACAATTTGGTCAGCTTTTGGATACACCCGGCGAACTATAAAAGGCATAAATTTCCCACTGCTGCCATCTAGGGAAGTTTTAGAGGGGGGAACATGAACACTGATCAATACTTGGGTTGATACTTTGGCAAGCTGTTTAGCCCAAATAGCAGCAATATTGGCGTGATCTTTGGCGGATAATAAAGCAATGGGCTGTTCTTGTTTTAAGTAGCGTGCTAATCCGGGTAAACTTGCAATTGTTCGCAGGTAATCGCCAAGGTTGGTAAATTTAGACCATGTGGGCCCAGCTTTGAGATCGATCAATCGTACTTGGGGCGATAGTTTAGCCAGAAAAGCACCCGTAGCTCTAGCTAGAACTAAGTCTACTGCTAAACCGCGATCGATAAACCCTTGAGCAAGGTTGAGTGTAACTTGCTCAACGCCACCACAGGGAAGATCGAGTAAAAATAAACTGATGGGAGGTTTTTTGGACATATTTTCTACTTCAGCAATTATTTAATAACAGCTTATCAAAATAGTTTTTGTTGGATTAATGCTAAGTTTAAAAAAATATTTATTGTATATAAATATGTAATTACCTGTGTAAGCAGCTAAGACTTAATGTCCTAAGCTTCTAATTGAATTACTAGGGTATACTTTGCTTTAAAGATTGCTCTTTAAAACCAAAACCCATCATAACAAGACCGGGCCAAAATACATAAGCTAAAAATTCTAGATTTTCGGCAAAAGAGTAAGAGATTAAAAGTAAAACTATACTCAAGCTAGCTTTAGCGATCGCACTTTTTTGACCTTTGATGAGCAAATTTAAAAAGCTAAAACTTAACGGAATCACGAAAGCAAAAAATCCAACAATACCTTTAATAAATAGTACTCCATAAAAAGTGCTATGGGAGCCAATATACATAAACTGCACCAAGTGAGGTCCTTTTTCTACCGCCCCATGACCCCAAATAGGAGCTTCTTTAAGCCGTTCTATAGCAATTCTTTTTAAAGAGTCACGTACACTTGATGAACTTGCTCTAGCAGAGTTAAATTTATCCCAAAATATACCGAAAGTTTCTATAGCTGAAGGGCCAAGAATAGATCCTACTGTTGATAGAAAACCTAATAATATTAAAGAAATAGGGCGAGATAAATTTGTTAGACCCCAAGTTGCCGAAGATATAACTAATAAATTGAGCATCCCAAGTCTAGACACAGAAATTAAACACATGACAATACTGCCAATAATTCCACTCCAACGCCATTTAGGATCTTTTTCTTGTAAAGCCAGGATAAAATAAACGTTACCTATAAAGCCTAAAGCAGGGGCCCAGGGTGTAAATAATTTCCACCGAGGTTGACCATTATCGGCATCAAGCTCATAAAAATTAAAGGCAAAAAAGTCTGGAGATGGACCGCCAATCATTTGTAATGGAGAAACGTAAAGTTGACCAGGCAAGTGGAGAAAATAAGCCAAGACAAAAATAGGGACAAATAGTAAAGTTTGAAAGCAAACTATGCAAGCGCCTCGGTAGAGTAACTGGGGGCGAATTGATAAGCAACTAATTAATGGAAATATACTTAATAAAGCCCAACCTTTAGCCCAACCAATAGAAGATTTGAGCAATTCGGCGGTGCTAAAATTAAAATCTAGGTGTCCCATAATTAGGGCGACTTCTTGCACTAGCATTCCTATTACCCATAACCAAATGATCGCAGGAATATGGATTTTTTCACTGGATGGGGTTGTATCATCTTGCTCCCATAATTTTTTACCTAAGTATGCCAATAGTATCCAGGCAATTGCTGGGCCTAATATGTATACGCCACCAATAAGATAAAAGCCATAAGTTCCAATCAAGGAGTACCAAATAATTTGTTCGGGAAAGTTTTGTGGCTTCATCTTGATAATAGCTAAGGGCAAAAAATGAATGCTGTCAAAAAGTGCGAGTACCCGAAGCTAAGTTTAATAGTTGCTGGGAGCGCAAGTTATTACCAACCTTTGGCTGTAGTATTCTGCTTTAAACTGTTTCATGGGTGGATCTTTTGATCTGCTTGGTCTGGTTTTTGTGGCGATCGCGTAGCCAGTATAATACTATGCCCGTTGTTGATAAAAGCGAACCTAAAATTGCCCCGGCTAGAGCTAGAGGTTTGTTAGGAGTGATAGGCTTCTCAGATAAGCTAGGTTCGCTAATTACTTGAACTAACGGGTAAGAACCAACTGTATTTGATTTGTTAATATCTAATTTAGTTAAATTGGCAGAAAAGATTGCTTCGGCTACTTGGGTGTTGCGCTTGAGATCGCTTAATGTTGCATCCTGCTTTGCCATCTTTTCTAATCGGTTTTCAAACAACAGGATTTGTCTATCTAGTTCTTGGATTTGAACTGTAAGCCCTTGTTGATCTACTTGCGCAGTAATTACCTGCTGGGATAAATTTTCTTTCGCCGAAGCGTAGCCCCCGCTACCTAGGTTAAATTGTTGTAGATTTGCTAAATTGATTGGTCGTCCTAATATAGATTGACTGCGGGCTAATAGGGCGTTTCTAGCTGCGTCTCGTTTGGCTCTTTCTGCAACCATTGTGGGGTGACTGGACAGAAATTTAGTTCCCAAGACTTCTAAATTAACGCTGGCTTCACTGTAATTTTTTAAGTTTTGCTGGAATTGTTGATCGCTTTGTAAAGCAAAAGCTTCAGTTGCTTGACTTGAGGATGTTTTTAAATTACTTGATAGTTCCCGTGAACGGCCATCTGCTTGCTGTTGTTGCGCCATTAATTCGGCGCGTTGCTTGCGTAATTGCTCTACATTGCTTGTTAGTTCTTTGATTTGCTCGTCTGAAGTTAAGCCAGATTCCGCTCTATAGTTGGAAAGTCGCTCTTGAGCAATCTCTAATTTTCTTTGGGAAGAATTTAGGGCAGTTTTTACCCCTACATCTCGTGTAATAGCTTCTTGTATTCTTAATTCACCAAGCTTTTCTTCAAAGGCTTGATAAAAAACTAAGGATTTATTGCGTGCTTCTTCAGGAGTAGAACCTTTGAGTCTAATTTCGATGATGGTTGTGTTGTCTAAAATTTTGATCTGCGGCTTATCAAACTCCCCTAAAGGGATATTTATTTTGGCGGCGGCGGCTTTTAATACGGGTTCGCTTAAACCCAAAAATTTATAATTTTCTCTAGGATCGCGCGTGGTACTATCGTAAGGAGACGAATCTTGATAACTTGCTTCCCCAATTCCGGGAAGGTTTACTTTGCCTGTTGATGTTAAACTAGGTAAACTGATTGCTGATTCGCTTACATAAGTTGGCGGCACAAACTTTAAGTATAAGAAAGCTATACCCCATATACTTAGGTTTGCTAATAACCCTAATAATAAATAAAGTTGTCCGTGTTCTTGATTTACTTCAGATTTTTGCAAGACTTTTGAAATATTGATACTATCGGTCATTCCGCTACTCCTCAAACTACATAAAAATAGACAACGATCTTGAGGTAAAAGTTACTGTAGTAAATTGTTTAATTATTTAAGTGATCTATAAAACTTAGCTTATTTCAACAAAAAACGGGTTTTATTAACGATTAATGTTGTGGACGAATTTTCAGGAATTGTCAAGTACTATTTTATACTTATAAAAATACGGTGTCAAATCAAAGATAGTGGTTTTCTCAATGAAAGAGCGACATCTATCTTAAGAGAGAATTACTACGAACCTAATGCGATCGCTCTAGGTTCGTAATAGGCGATCGCCTTTTCTATTTAGTTAATTTAGCTTTTTTAGGCAGACTAACAGGGATATGGCGATTAAAGGTCAAACTACTGTCAGTATAATCTACAAGAATAGTATCGCCTTCAGTAAAGGTATTTTCCAACAGCTTAGTAGCTAGAGGGTTTTCAATTTGCTTTTGAATTGCTCTTTTTAGGGGACGAGCGCCATAAACGGGGTCATAACCC
>JACCVJ010000159.1 GCA_013698215.1 Tatlockia sp.
ATCGGACAAGGTTCATTCTCAGACGGGATGCCTTTAGGAATCAGTGGAACATTCAACTTCATGTTAGTATTCCAAGCGGAACACAACATCTTGATGCACCCCTTCCACCAGTTAGGAGTAGCCGGAGTATTCGGCGGTTCATTATTCAGCGCCATGCACGGAAGCTTGGTAACATCGAGCCTAGTGCGTGAAACAACAGAAACTGAGAGCCAAAACAACGGCTACAGATTCGGACAAGAAGAAGAAACTTACAACATCGTTGCAGCCCACGGCTACTTCGGTCGGTTGATCTTCCAATACGCATCATTCAACAACAGCCGCAGCTTGCACTTCTTCCTAGCAGCATGGCCAGTAATCGGCATCTGGTTTACATCCTTGGGCATCAGCACCATGGCATTCAACCTCAACGGATTCAACTTCAACCAGTCAGTAATTGACTCCCAAGGACAAGTAATCGGTACTTGGGCAGACGTACTCAACCGCGCTAACTTAGGAATGGAAGTAATGCACGAGCGCAATGCTCACAACTTCCCTCTAGACTTGGCTGCGGGTGAAGCGACACCAGTTGCTCTAACTGCTCCAGCGATCAACGGTTAATAATTAACCCTTCTAGCTAAAATACAAAAGGCGCTCTCCATTACGGAGGGCGCTTTTTACTTGTTTTTAATATGCGATCGCACTTCCTTCACTTCAGAGTGTCATTATAGATATAGAACGTTAGGGAGATAAGACAACGGTTTACGCACGCCCTTTAGCTCGATTAATAGAGCAACTACAACGCTTACCAGGAGTGGGGCCTAAAACCGCTCAACGCCTAGCTCTACATATACTTAAACGCCCCGAAACTGAGGTACAAGCTTTAGCTCAAGCCTTAGTTGAAGCTAAACAACAAATTGGCTTATGTTCAATTTGCTTTAATTTATCCGCCCAGCCAACTTGTGAAATCTGCCGTAACTCTAACCGCGATAATAATACAATTTGTGTGGTTGCCGATGCTCGTGACGTAATTGCTCTTGAAAAAACTAGAGAGTATAACGGCAAATATCATGTACTAGGGGGAGTGCTTTCGCCAATGGAAGGTATTGGTACAGAGCAACTTAACATTCAACCCCTGGTGCGGAGAGTTAGTCAAGAGCAGCCTAAAGAAATTATCTTAGCTATTAGTCCTAGCGTAGAAGGCGAAACTACAACTTTGTATGTAGGACAATTGCTTAAGCCTTTTACAAAAGTTACGAGAATTGCTTTCGGCTTACCTGTGGGTGGCGAATTGGAGTATGCAGACGAAATCACTTTAGCTAGAGCCTTAGAAGGTCGCAGAGAGTTAGATTAATCATGCTTGCTACCAATAAAACGAGTAGCAAAATTTTGACTCCGCGTTGGCGATAAAGTCCGAGCTTTGAGAATCGCCGCCATCAAAAAAGCGTAAGACAATATCCCCACCACCGCTAAGAACAAGCCGTTAAGTAAACCTGTAGCATTCCATAACGCATGGAGACCCGCCGCCGTGAAGTATCCCACCGCTAAAATTTGCCAGCGTTTGCGCGGCTTTAATACGCTTAAACCAATGAAATAACCTAAATAGCCACTATAAGCCATGTGTCCGGCTACAGAGCCAATAATTCGGGGAATTAATAACTGCAATCCTACCAATTGACCAATCCCATCTCCCGATTGCCAGCCTACATTGCGGCTAATTTCTGGGACGTATTGACCGAGAGTTTCGATTAGTGTAAAGCCCACCGCCGAAGCTGTACCTAACAGAATGCCGTCTAAAGGCTCCCAAACACCAATGCGCTCTCGCCAAGGAGTACGAAGCTTTTGACCGATCAAATAAGCTGCTAAAATCGGCAAGGCTTTTAGTAATTCTTCCATCAACCCAGCGCCGAAGAACATTCTTAGCAACAATTGAGGAAAACTAATTGTTTCCTCAAGTAGGGGTAAGCGTCCAGGGAGAATATTACGGAAAATTAAAATAAATAGGGGTAATATCGGACTTAGTAAGATTAATCCGGTAGCTATTGCCATGCTAAACAATACCCACCAAGGTTTATGTTTGCCACAAAGTTGATAAACAAAATAGTAGGCAATTCCAGCTAAATAGATAGCTACAAGCATTTGATTAAAAAATGCCGTCTCTGGTTGTCCTACAGTGGCAAACATTAATATTACAAATACGACGGTAAATATACCTGGGATTAAATAACCTTTTTTGGTTAAATCTCGTCCGGTGGAAAGAATCGGAAATAGCTGAGTAAAACTGACTCCGGAATCGGTTTGCGAGTTTGGAGTTACGCTAACTGGTGGCGGGGCTTGGAAAAATTGAAAGCTAAACTCTGGCCCGTTGTTACCGAGAATAAAGCGATCGCCTACAAGCAACTTTCGGCATCCTAATAGCGATTCTCCATTGATATACGTGCCATTGGCGCTATTGAGGTCGCAAAGGAGCCAACTATTTGTTGTTAAGGGACGGATGGCGACATGGCGGCGGGATACTACACCATAGGAGCTATCAAGCACAATTTGACAGTTAGGATCGCGTCCGATCGCAATCTCTTGGTCTGGGGAAAGTAAGTAGCGGCGAGAGGGGGGCGCAGCATTGGCGATCCCTGCGGTAGTTGGCAATTGCTGTAAATAATACCCTTCACCAAATTGCTCTTTCATCTTTGCTATGCTGCAAGTAGCAACAGCATACAACTAAAGGGCGAATTTATTAGACGCAATAAAGGCAACTGCTACTGCTTATTGGCATCGCGGACAGCAGCAAAGAAACAGAACACTGTTAAAGGAACACTCAGGGCTAAAATAATACTTGTAGTCAAGCTGCCTAAATCAGGAGTGCCAGAAGCTAGTTCAAAAATTGAACCCACTGAGGCGATCGCACTTATACAACAACCACCTAAAAATAAACCGCTTTTGGGGGTCATTGCATTCATGACGATTTACCTTGATGGATGGGTTTTACAGCTTTTGCCGAAAAGCCTTGTTTGGTTAATTCTTGAGTTACTTGGAGGCTATTTTGAACGCGATCTACAAATAGTATGCCATTGAGGTGATCGATTTCGTGCTGAATGCAGCGCGATAATAATTCTGTCGCTGTTAACGTTTGCGGACGACCATGTTCGTCTTTATAGGCTATCTCTACCATTTGGGGGCGCGTTACATCCATATAAACATTGGGGATGCTCAAACAACCTTCTTGAGCTATACATAACTCTGGGCTGAGGCGCGTGATTGTAGGATTAATTAGTATCAAAGGCTGATTAGCGGGATTCTCTGGATCGCAGTCGATGACAATTAGCTGTTTTTGTACGGCTACTTGGGGCGCTGCTAAACCAATCCCATCGGCACTGTACATTGTTTGTAGCATTTCCCGTGCTAATTGACGAATTTCTCCGTCTACTTTCGCCACCCGTTTAGTGTTTTGCCGTAAAGCCCGATCGCCCAAATAGCAAAGTTCTAACGGAGGATTAGTTAACTTTTGCTTTTCAACTGCAACTATAGAAGCCATGAAATACCTATAACTCGTCTTTACCAAGACTATATTAGTTTTTATCTTAACAATTGTTGGCAAACTCCGACTATTTTTACAGGTACGCAAAGGTTAAAGGGCTAGGCTAAATTATGGTGGCGATCGCACTTAAGGTAGGTTAGGCTTGCTAAAATTATGAAGTTGGGTAGTGTCGGAACTTAATTAAAAGTGCAAATTGTAAGAGAATAGATGTGTTGTAATTTAATGTCTGGTAACAAAGGCGCGATCGCCCAGACAGAGCAAAAAATATAAGTTATCGTTGGACAACACTCCACCTAGATTTTTTTACAAGTAGAGCCGCCCTAACTATTTAAAACCGCAAGTTGGATCGCAAACAGTGGAAAGTCAAGCTAACGAAGCTTTATTGCAAGAAATAGCGCAAAGACAACATCTAATTGCCGAATTAGGTCAACAAACCGAGCGCGAAAGATTGATGAGTGCGATCGCTTTGAGAATTAGCGCATCCCTAAATATAGAGGAAATTCTTAATACTACTGTCACCGAAGTTCGCCAGTTTCTCAATTGCGATCGCGTATTGGTTTATCAAGTTGAACCCAAAACTGAAATAACTACCGTAGTCGCCGAATCAACTCAACCAAATTACACTTCGCTGTTAGATATAAAAATTGCTACACCTTTGTTTGGGGAACGTTTAGCAGAATATAGTCAAGGCAATACCCGCGTACTTGATGATATTGAACAGCAAAAAAGCGCTATCGTCATCAACCAATTTTTGCAGCAAGGGCAAGTTAAAGCTAGTCTAACAGTGCCTTTGCTCTATGGAGGTAAGTTTTGGGGATTGCTTGCCATTCATCAATGCTCAGGGCCGCGCCAATGGCAGAAATTAGAAATAGACTTGCTCAAGCAATTAGCTACTCAATTATCTATAGCGATTCAGCAATCTGAGCTATACCAGCAAGTTGTCGAGCTAAATACTAACTTAGAAAATCAAGTCAAAGAGCGTACCAAAGAATTACAACAATCCCTCGACTACGAGGCAATTCTCAAACGTATTAGCGACGATGTGCGCGATAGTTTAGACGAAAACCAGATTTTGCAAGTAGCGGTATGGGAACTCGCTGTAGCTCTAAATATTGATGGTTGCGATAGTGCTTTGTACAATACCTTAGACGCAACAGCAACAATTAGCTACGAATACACCACGTCTTTACCCACGTTTCAGGGAAAAGTCATTAAAATGACAGAGTTTCAAGACGGGTACAACCAATTATTGCAAGGTCAGTATTTTCAATTTTGCCAATTAGTACCAGGTTGGAAAGGTAAAGTGGCAATGCTGGCTTGCCCAATTTTTGATGATCGCGGTGCTTTGGGCGATTTATGGTTATTTAAGCAACAAGAGCAGGGTTTTAGTGACTTAGAAATTCGGTTGTTGCAACAAGTGGCTAATCAATGCGCGATCGCTATGAGACAAGCAAGATTGTATCAAGCATCCCAAGTCCAAGTACAGGAATTAGAAAAACTAAATAATCTCAAAGATGACTTTTTAAGCACGGTTTCCCACGAACTCCGCACGCCTCTAGCTAATATGAAAATGGCTATTCAAATGCTGGGAATATCTTTAAATCGCTCCCAAGAGTTGTTTGCCGAAATTAGAAAACCCCCCAACAAACAAAACAAAGTTGCCCGTTATTATCAAATATTACAAAATGAGTGCGAACGAGAATTACATTTAATCGATGACTTGTTAGATTTGCAACAGATGTATGCAGGGGTACAACCTTTATTATTTACATCAATCAATTTGCAAACCTGGCTATCAGAAATTGTCGAACCTTTTAGCCAGAGACTCAAAAATCAACAGCAGCAGTTAACTATAGAAGTGGAAGAAACAGTACCAAACTTGATTGGCGACTCTGCTTCTTTAGAGCGTGTGTTTACAGAATTATTAGATAATGCTTGCAAATATACTCCTCCCGGCGAAAAAATCGTAGTTAAAGCTGTCAATTGCCAAGAAGTGATGCAAATAAGTGTCTTAAATTTTGGGGTAGAAATTCCCAATAGCGAACGCCAGAAAGTATTTGACCGTTTTTACCGCATTCCTAATAGCGATCCTTGGAAGCATGGCGGGACAGGCTTAGGACTTGCTCTGGTGAAGCAAATACTTAGCCGGATCGGGGGAACTATTTATGTCGCCCCTAGCGATCGCCATCAAACTTGTTTTATGGTAGAACTACCGCTAACGCCAGTATTATGAAATCTCAATGGCAATGTCTTTTAGAAAATGTCGGGCAGTGGCATGGATCTTTTACTCGCTTGTCGCCAATCGGAGAAATAATAGAGGATACGCCAACTATGGTTTCTCTAACAGGCTTAAACGATAACCAAACCATTCATCAAATTGTCCGCCGCTTGCCTCCTAATCTTCCCCCAGAAGAAAAGGTTTTTGAATATAGTTCTTTAGGACGGGGAATTTTACTATTTGATAATGGGGCTTTTTCTACAGGTTCAATTCAACTTGCCCCTTTTACCGAATTTGGCGCAGAGTTAGGATTAATACATCAAAGCCGCCGTCTGCGTTTAGTTCAATTATTTGATAAAAGCGGTCAGTTAGAAAGATTAACTTTAATTCGAGAAAAACTTGCTGATGCTACAGAATTAGAACAACCACCACTAACAGTAAATGATTTAATCGGGACGTGGCAAGGGGAATCGATGACTTTATACCCCGATTGGCGATCGCCCGATACTTACTCTACGCTGCTCAAAATCGAGCGGGTAGGGGAAAGTAAACTATTACAACAATTAACGATTCCCGAACGCACTATTACTTCCAGTGCTACGATCTCAGGTTCAATTATTAGTTTTGATACCGGATATCAAGTCTTGCTTCTCCCCGATGGCGCTTCTGCTACCTGCCCCGTGCAACTAAAATCGGCAACTGGTTTTTTTCTCGAAGTTGGATGGATGAAGTCGCCCCTTGAGCGTCAAAGGCTGATTCGTACTTATAGTAACCGGGGAGAATGGGTTAATCTTACATTAGTCACAGAATACCGAAGTTAGCCTATTACCCGTAAAATTACGCATATTGATAGATTAAATGATATAAATTTTGGCATAAAATCTAGTAAATATACTGAGAAGCATCGTGAAATCATTTGCTAAGTCAATAAATTTACAAAGTTTTCAATTAAGCAAGTCCGAGAACCCTGTAAAAGAAGGTATAAAAACTATTGGGTTGACTTTAGCTTTAGCTTTTGGGGTAAAAATAGCCGCCGCTCAATGCTATTTGATTCCTTCAGTTTCAATGGAACCAACTTTAGAAGTCAACGATCGCTTAATAGTAGATAAAATCAGCTACAACTTTATCAGCCCTCACCGAGGAGACGTAGTAGTATTTACCCCACCTCAAGCCGTTGTAGAGAAAGAAAAGTCAAACGATCCTTTTATTAAAAGAGTTATTGGCTTACCAGGAGAGCAAATCGAGGTCAAAGGTGGGCAAGTATACGTTAATAATCAACCTTTGCAAGAAAATTATATTGCTGCTCAACCAAACTACAACTGGGGGCCGCAAATTGTCCCAAAAAAATCTTACTTAGTTTTGGGAGATAATCGCAATAAAAGCTATGATGGTCACGTTTGGGGATTTTTAAACCGCGATCGCATGATTGGCAAAGCTGTTGTCCGTTTTTGGCCCCCCCAACGCCTGAGTAACTTTGCTAGTAAGTAATGAAGCCATGAAAATTTGGCAAGCTGACTTTTATCGTCGTCCTCTGCAAAACGAAGCAGGGGAAGTATTGTGGGAATTATTGCTATGCGATGGCGATCGCGCATTTACTTATGTTGCTTTTTGTCCTCAGTCTCAAGCAACCGCCAAGTGGTTAACTGAGCAATTACAAATAGCAATCAAAGACCAAAAGCCGGATTTAATTCAAGTATTTCGCCCGCAATCGTTGAACTTAATCCAATTAGCTGCCGGAAACTTGGGAATTGCCGTAGAAGCAACTCGCCGGACTTTTGCCTTAAAACAGTGGTTGCAAGAACGTTCCTATCCTGCTAACAACGGCGAATATAACCCTCTAGCCCTCGATAAACCGCCACCCACACCGTTACCAGCCAACTTGTGGGGTCAGCAGTGGCGTTTTGCAAGTCTTAGCGCTGGAGACATTGTAGAAGGCTTTTCCCAGCGTCTGATTCCCGTCAAAGAGATGCCAGAATTTTTATTACCGCTTAACCTCGGATTAGCTTCTACTGTTGCTATTCCTGGCGTTGTAATTGATGGCGGTAAAAAATCGATGCAACTAGCACGGTGGTTGCAAAGTATTTATCCGGTGGCGCTTAACTATATTCCTGGCGATCCTAGTGGATTGGTGTTAGAAGCAGGTTTAAGTGATCGCTACATTGTAAACACCTTTACCGACAAAGAAGTCATTGCGGCGGCGGTTACTTACGCAGCGCGTCAACAATTAACAAAAAGATTGCATTTTTTATTAATACAACCTGACAATTCAGGCATGACTTATAGTGGCTTTTGGCTATTAGGTAGAGAGTAAAGAAACTTATAGTTTTTTGTCTAATTATTAATAATTTATTAGCTAAAAATAAGAATTAAGACTGAGGGTAGATACATTTAATTAGAAATAGTTTTAATGTAATCAAACATAATATATCAACCTTTTTTAAGGCAAGATTCATGAATAACGAAGCTTCTTCAAAGGAAAAAACTACTATAAATGATGAAATGGCTACGTCTAGCGCCGACAGAGGCATTGTTCCTGCGGAAGTAGCCGCACGGATGGATAGAGAAGGTGGCGATTACAGAAAAACGGCTCACGAACAAGCCGCCGATGAAAGCCTTGATACTACAGGTGGTGCAACGGTAGATCAAGAAGGTTTAGCAA